>JAZTXJ010000093.1:0-67065 GCA_045636285.1 Eubacteriales bacterium | reverse complement strand
TCTGTGGAGCTCGGACTTTCCTCACGGTATGAGCTTTCGCTATGATACCGCGCGATTGTTCGGTACGGTCGCCAAAGAATTGTATCATAACATTTTTATTTTGTCAAATCTCTTGATTATTTTTTTTTTAGGTTATATAATGTATTAGTTAGTAAAAATTGGAGGTATTCTTCGTGTTAAAGGAATATGCATCGGAATACTGCAATAAAACCGTGGGATTTGTCGGTATGGGCGTTTCCAATCTGCCGGTTATAAGACTGTTTATTTCTGTCGGAGCAAAATGTACCGTACGCGATAAAAACGATCTTTCCTCTCGTGAGTTTTTTGCCGAGCTGAAAAATGCAGGCGTTGAATTTATAACGGGAGAGGGATATCTCGAAAATATTACAGAATCGCTTCTCTTTCTTTCTCCCGCTGTTCGTCCCGATCTTGCGGGAATTAATGAAGCGCGCGTAAACGGCACGCGCGTAACGAGCGAAATGGAAGAATTTTTCCGTCTTTGCCCATGCAAAAAAATAGCCGTTACCGGAAGCGACGGAAAAACGACCACAACAACCCTTATTGCAAAGCTTCTGGAAGCAGAGGGATATAACGTATGGCTCGGCGGAAATATAGGCGTGAATCTATTTGCGACGCTTGATGAAATCAATCAGGATGATTACGCGGTTATCGAACTTTCGTCGTTTCAGCTTATGAAGCTTTCGCAAAGTCCCGATATTGCCGTTGTTACCAACGTAGCGCCGAATCATCTCGATTGGCATTCGGATATGAACGAATACGTTGAAGCAAAGGAACGAATCTTTGCTTTTCAGAACGGCGAATCGAAAATCGTTCTTAATCTCGATGATGAATACACGGAATCGTTTATCGGCAAAGTAAAGGGTGCCGTATCCACGATTTCGGGCAATACACAAGAAGGCGACGTTTATTTTAACGATAACGGAATATTCAAAAAAGACGGCACGCTTCTTGTTGCAGATGAAGAAATACGTATTGTAGGCAGGCATAACCGATATAATTATGCCGCCGCTTATTCTGCCGTAGAGCATCTCGTTTCTGTCGAAACGCTGCGTAAGGTTGCGCGTGACTTCGGCGGTGTAGAGCACAGAATAGAATTCGTGCGTGAATTGAACGGCGTGAAGTTTTATAATTCCTCTATCGATTCAAGTCCCTCGCGCACAACGGCTTGCATCAATGCGTTCAAAACACCCGTAATCGCAATATGCGGGGGATATGATAAAAACATTCCCTATGAACCGCTCGGCGAGCTGTTCAAAAACAAGGTTAAGTTCACCGTGCTTTGCGGGGCAACCGCAAAGAAAATCGCAAAAGTGTTCGAAAGCGTCGGCTACACCGAATTTATTGTTTTTGAAGATTTTGAATCTGCCGTAAGATATGCCGCGTCAAAGGCGGAATCGGGCGACAACGTCGTTCTTACACCCGCATCGGCAAGCTTTGATATGTTCAGGAATTTTGCCGAACGCGGAAATATATTCAAAGAAATAGTAAAAACTCTTTAAAGGAGGAGCAATATGGAACAGTTATACTCTATTGTTGAAAACTTTACCTCTTATCCCGGCATTTCGGGCTTTGAGGATATGGCTTTCAATGAACTCAAAGCCTATGTCGAGAGCCTGAATCTCTTCGATGAAATCGGCACTACCCCCGTTGGCAGTTTTTACGGAATAATGCGTTGCGGAAAACAGAACGCTCCGCTCGTGCTTTGCGATGCTCATCTCGATACGATAGGCTTTGTCGTAACCGAGATTTGCGAAGGCGGCTTTCTGCGTATAGCGCCTATTGGCGGTATCGCGGCAAAGATTCTCCCTTCTGCAGAGGTAAGCATATTCGGTAAACAAACAATACGCGGTGTTTTTGCTTCGAAGCCGCCTCATTTGCAGGAAGCAGGCGAAAGCGAAAAGAAGATGAACGTTACCGATCTTTGTATCGATACCGGTCTTTCGCTTGACGAGCTCAAGGAAATAGTTCGTGTCGGCACACCCGTAGCATTTCCGTGCAAGCTCACAAGACTTTTGAACGATACGCTTGCCGGAGCAGGATTCGACGACAGACTTTGCGGTGCTTCGATAGTACGAGCACTTATGATGCTCGATAAGAGCGAATTGAACGTTGATGTGGCATTCCAATTTTCCGGCGGAGAAGAAATCGGATACAAGGGCGCAATGACCGCCGCTTATCAGCTTAATCCCGATAAAGCAATCGTTATCGACGTTACCCACGCATTCGTACCCGGCGCGCACAAAACGCGTGAGGGTGTGAGAGCAGGCAAGGGCGGGGATGTATGTCTTTCTCCCCAAACAAACCGTGCATTCACCAAGTATGCAATGAGCGTTGCCGATAAGGAAGAAATCCCTTATCAGATTTCCGCCGCTCCCGGAAGAACGGGTACAAACTCCAATGCGGTGCAGACCGTACGCAACGGTGTTCCTACACTTCTTATATCGATCCCGCTCAAAAATATGCACACTATGAGCGAGCTTGTAAATATGAACGATGCGCTTAACACCTCGCGCTTTGTCGCGGCTGTTATACGCTCGCTTTAAAGGAGGATAATGCAATGATTAAATATCTCAAAAAGTATTGCGACATCCTCGGCCCTTCCGGAATGGAGGATGCTGTACGCGAAGCAATTATCGAAGATATTAAGGATTCGGGTGCCGAATACGAAACCGACCCGATGGGAAACCTTATCGTTTTCAAAAAGGGCAAGAACAGAAGAAGCAAAAAGGTTCTTTTTTCCGCACATACCGATGAAGTCGGCTTTATGGTCAAGTATATCGATGAAGAGGGCTACCTTTGGTTCGATGCGATCGGCGGTGTTGACCGTCGCGTTGTAAGCGGAAAAAGACTTGTTTTCTGCGAAAGCGGTATTAACGGCGTGGTTGCGTCCAAAGCGGTACATATGCAAACGCCCGAGGAACGCGGCAAATGCGAGCCTATAAGCGAAATGCACATCGATATCGGTGTTGACAACCGCGAAATGGCAAAGAAGTATATCAGCGTCGGAGATTGCTGCACCTTCGAGCCCAATTACGAAGAGTTCGGTAACGGTCTTGTTCGTTCGAAGGCGCTTGACGACCGATTCGGCTGTGCGGCATTGGTTGCAATGATAAACAGCGAGCTTGAATACGATACCTATTTCGCATTCAACACCTGCGAAGAAGTCGGATGCGACGGTGCAAAAGAGGTTGCTAACCGCTTGCGTCCCGATATCGTAATCGCTCTCGAAGCAACTACGGCAGGCGATATTTTGGGTGTACCGAAGTCGAAATGTGCATGCTCTATCGGAAACGGTGCAGTGCTTTCGATTATGGACAGAAGCACTATTTACGATAAGGACCTCGTATTGCTTGCGGCTGAGGTTGCTGACGAAAAGAATATCAAATGGCAGTACAAAAACGTTGTTGCGGGCGGTAATGAAGCAGGTGTATACCAGCGTGCCGCATCGGGTGCAAGAGTTTTGGCGATAAGCGCACCCGCAAGATATATACATTCCCAATCAAACGTACTTTCTCTTAACGATATGCAGGCTGTGGCGGATCTTGCCGCGGCATTGAATGAAAGGAGCTTTGACTAATGCTTAACCTTGTTAAAAAATATCAAAACGCTTTCTCTGTTTCGGGCTTTGAAACAGAGCTTGCAGAAATCATAAAGAATGATCTTTCGAATGCTTGCGATGAAATTTCTATCGACGCTATGGGCAACGTAATTGCACTTAAAAAGGGTAGAGATTCCTCTAAAAAGCTTATGGTTGCTTCCCACATGGACGAAATCGGCTTTATGGTCGTAAACGTTGAAGAAAACGGTATGATTCGCGTAGCACCTATCGGCGGTATCAACGCAATGGCTTCTTGCTATCACAACGTAAAGTTCCGCAACGGTACCTCGGGTATTCTTGTTGTTGAAGACGGAACACGCGCAGCCGATCTTACCGCAAGCAAGCTGTTTGTTGATATCGGCGCGGATTCTGCCGCAAAGGCGAAGCGCAAGGTTAATATCGGTGACGTTTGCGCGCTTTCTCCGATGTTCAAAAAGCTTTCCTCGAAGAGATATGCTTCGAAAGCATTTGACGACCGTGTTTGCTGTGCTATTTCCGCTTATGCCGCACTTAATTGCGGTACTCCCGCATACGACACCTATTTTGTCTTCACTACTCAGGAAGAAGTCGGCTGTCGCGGTGCAAAGCCCTCGTCGTTCTCGATCATGCCCGATTATTCTATCGCGCTTGACGTAACCCCCGCACCCGCTTGCGGTAATCCCAACCACCTCACCGCAAAGCTCGGAAACGGTGCGGCTATAAAGATCAAGGACAGCTCGGTTATCTGCTCCGGAAAGATCGTTGACCGTCTTACCGACCTCGCAGAAGAAAAGAAGATCAAATATCAGTACGAGGTTCTTCTTGCAGGCGGTACCGATACTTCCGCTATGCAGCTTGCAGGCGCAGGCTCTTATGCAGGCTGTATTTCCTTGCCGACCCGCTACGTTCACAGCCCCGTTGAAACGATCGACGTTGACGACCTCAAGGCTTGCACCGACCTTCTCGTTGCATTTATAGAGAACGGCGCAGAATAAGATACTCGGAAGTATAAATATGTTTAGCGAAAAACTTTTAAAGCTTGCAGAGGAATGCGAAAGGGATTTGTCTTCTGTTTTTGCGGAAATCGATGCGGTTGCATTTAAGAACACCGAAAAAGTAATGTCCGTATTCCGCGAAAACCGTCTTTCCGACCGACATTTTAATTCTACCTGCGGGTACGGATACAACGATGACGGCCGCGACCTTTGCGATAAAATGTTTGCCGAAGCCTTCGGCGCGGAAGCGGGATTTGCTCGCTCACAGATAATTTCGGGCACGCATGCACTTGCTATCGCGCTGTACGGGCTTTTAAGACCGAACGACACGATGCTTTCCGTAAGCGGCAAGCCGTACGATACGCTTGATAACGTTATCGGATTGGGCGGAAGCGATAAAAACGGCGAAGGCTCGCTGATGGAATACGGTGTGAATTACCGCGAAATTCCGCTTATCGAGGGTAAATATTTAAACCTTGAAGCCGTTCGAAAAGTACTTTATACCGATAAGAGCATAAAGGTTGTTTTTGTTCAGCGTTCCAAGGGCTATGCCGACAGACGTACTCTTACCGTTGCCGAAATCAATGAGCTTTTCGCGCTCGTACGCGAATACGAAGGCGTGTATCTCGTTGTCGACAACTGCTACGGCGAATTTACCGAAACCGAAGAACCCAAGGGCGATCTTCTTGTCGGCTCGCTTATAAAGAATGCTGGCGGCGGTATTGCCGAAACGGGCGGATATATTGTCGGCACACAGCGCGCTGTCGAGCTTGCTTCCTATCGCCTTACCGTACCGGGAATAGGGCTTGAAGCGGGAGCATCTATGGGTGCGACAAAGCCGATGATAAAAGGTCTTTTCTTCGCGCCTCATATAACGGCACAGGCGATTAAAACCGCGCATTTTGCTGCGGCGATGTTTGAACGTCAGGGCTTTGAATGCAGTCCTTCCTCGAAAGAGCGCAGAAGTGATATTATTCAGACTATCCGCTTGCATAATGCGGAAAACGTTCTGAAATTCTGTCGCGGTATTCAAAAGGGCTCGCCCGTCGATAGCTTCGTAACTCCAGAAGGCTGGGAAATGCCGGGGTATAACGATTCTGTCGTAATGGCGGCGGGAGCCTTTACTCAGGGAAGCTCGATCGAGCTTTCTGCCGACGCACCGCTTCGTGAGCCCTATATTGTTTATATGCAGGGCGGACTTACTTACGAAAGCGGCAAGCTCGGTATACTTACCGCAATCGCCGAAATGCTCGGTGAAGAATAAAACCGAATATTTTGTTTCAAGACAAAGAAAAATCCGCGATTATACGAGTGTATATCGCGGATTTTTTATGCTTATTGTGTTAAAGCACTTTTTGTGCGCGGTGCATAGAATTTTTACAGAGGCCTTTTTGAAAATCATTTTGCTTCGCGCGTTATGACCAAAAACGAAAAGCGGAGTGTCGTGTGCTCGTCGTTAGGTGTTGATTCTTCGGGTGAACTATCGTTTTCGGAAATTTCCTCTTGAATAAAACTCGAGTTGAAGGAAGAATTCATATCGGTATCTTCATTACAGGATTCTTCGAAATCCAATTCAGGGAATAGCGGTTCTTCTTCGAAAATCTCATCTGACGTTCCGCTTACTGTTGGTTGGGGGAGTTTATCGGGAACATAACTTGCGTTTTGATCGGCGCTTTCGAAATCTTCATGGACAGAGGAGTTGATTTCTGCTTCTTCGGAATAAAGGCTTTCTTCTGCGCTTTGAACGGCGTCCCCATACCAAGACGAAACGGCAGAGCTGGGTTCGAAATCTTCGGTAGGGGAGTCAAGCCCTTCTTCCGAAAAAACGTTCTTGAACATACCGTTTCCGATAAATACCGTGCTTACAATCAAACAGAGAAGAAGGCTCGAACCAAGAGTTACTATTCTGTTTGTTCTGCGCTTTTTTTCTGCTTTCAGTTTTTTGTATTTATCGTTAACGAGCTGCTTGAATTCTTCGTTTGTTCTCATATCAGCTCTCCTCTAAAAATTTACGTAAAGACTTTTTTGCTCTGTAGATTATGTTTTCGATCTGCTTTTTATCCTTCTTCATAACAGTTGCGGCTTCTTCATAAGAAAGACCTTCGAAATATATCAGGAAGATCGCGGTTTTATAGTCTTCGGGAAGCCGTTCCATTGCCGCATACAAGCGACGTTTTTCTTCTTCGGCTATCACCGATTCCTCTAAAGCGGCAGAAACGTCGGAAGGCTCGTTATAAAGCGATTCTATCGGCAAATGACGTCTTTTTGATTCTCTTCTCAACCAATCGAGCGCACGAGACCGACCTATCATATACAGATAGGTTTTAAGGCTGACTTTGAAATTGTATTTCTTCGGCTTGAAGATAAGGTAAGCAAATACGTCAGCCGCAATATCCTCGGCAACGTCTAAATTGTGTACATAGCGGTTTATAAAGAACATAAGACCTTCGCGATAGGTATTAAGTATCTCTTCGAAAGCGATTTCGTCGCCTTCGAGAAACCGTCTATATAAAACTGCACCTTGATCGTTGTTCATGGCTATGAACCTCGTTAACTCGGTTTCATACGTTTATACGCATATAATACAAAAAACACTCACTCTTTTTTTATTTTACCATTAAAAATTTATCTTGACAAGTATTTTATAAATGATATAATTTCACAGGTTCGGAAAATCTGAAAGCGAGGTGTTAAGGATGCTTATACGGTTAAATAATTTTGCAAAAAAGAATACCGTTATGATTATTGCATTTATTGCGGCTGTGATAACGTCTTTTATCGTACCGCCCGATGCAGAATATTTGGGTTATTTTGATTTCAAAACCCTTACTTGTCTGTTTTGCGTTTTGGCTGTTGTTTGCGCCTTAAAAAATATTCGCTTTTTCTATACTTTGGCGGAAAAGATCGTAATATTGTTCGGGAACATAAGAATGTGCGTTCTGGCACTTGTATATATCACGTTTATCGGCTCGATGCTTATCGCAAACGATATGGCACTGCTCACCTTTTTGCCGCTTGGATATCTCGTTTTAACATCAACGGGAAAAGAAAAGTATATGGCGTTTACGTTTGTAATGCAAAATATCGCCGCGAACCTCGGCGGCATGCTCACACCGTTTGGGAACCCGCAAAATCTTTATCTGTATACAAAGTTCCAAATTCCTAACGGCGAATTTATGAGCATTATGTTGGTGCCTTTCGTTTTGTCGGTTGCCATCATTACGCTTTGCTGTCTTATTTTCGTTAAGCCCGAACCGCTTCAGATCGAGGATTCGAAAACCAAGCTTCCGAAGGCTAAAACGATTCTTTATCTTGCGCTTTTTGCGTTATCGATCGCAATAGTTTTCAGAGGAATTCCTTATTGGATAGGCTTGATCGTAATTCCTGCGGTATTGCTTTTCACCGATAAAAAAGCACTTGCTTCGGTCGATTATCCGTTGCTTCTGACATTTGTATTCTTTTTTGTATTTTCGGGCAATATGGCACGCATAGAGGTAATTCAAACCTTCTTTTCAGCTTTGCTCGAAAAAAGCACACTGCTTTTCAGCGTTGTATCTTGTCAATTTATAAGCAACGTACCCTCGGCAATTTTACTTTCGCAGTTTACCGATAATTACAGCGAATTGCTTGTCGGCGTAAATATCGGCGGTGTCGGCACCTTGATTTCCTCGCTCGCCAGCCTTATCACCTTCCGCGAATATACAAGGCATAACCCCGGAATGACGGGAAAATATGTAAAAACATTTTCGGTATTTAATTTCTCGTTTTTGATAGTCCTTACCGGTTTTATGCTTATTATCGAAACGCTGTAAAAGCTGTTGCGTATATAATTAACAAAACTAAATAACAAGTCGCCCTCGGTACTGAAAAAACAGCGCCGAGGGATTTTGTTTTATGTCGACATATAAAAACAAAGTGATTTTGCTTGTTTTTTATTGCTTGTTGTGTTATACTTTTTATATAAATTTTCGGAGATGATTAAATGAACTACCGCAAGGATAAATACGGCAACTTATTGTCTGTACTCGGATTTGGCTGTATGCGTTTTCCGCGAAAGGGAACGGGTATTGATTTTAAAGAAACCGAACGTGAAATTATTACCGCTGTCGAAAACGGTATTAATTATTTCGATACCGCTTACGTATACGGTTCGAGCGAAGCCGTTTTGGGCGAAATACTCGAAAAGAATTCACTGCGCGACAAGGTATATATAGCTACAAAGCTTCCGCATTATCTTATCAAAAGCAGGGAAGAGCTTGAAAAGAAGTTCAAGGAACAGCTTACTCGTTTGCGTACCGACCATATCGATTATTATCTTATGCATATGCTGAGTGACGTCGATACGTGGAACCGTCTTGTAAAGCTCGGTATTCTTGAATGGATTAACGAAAAGAAGGCATCGGGAGAAATACGGCAGATAGGCTTTTCTTATCACGGAAACACGGATATGTTTTGCAGTCTGATCGATGCGTTTGAATGGGATTTTTGTCAGATTCAGTATAACTATATGGACGAGCATTCGCAAGCGGGCAGGCGCGGTCTGCACTATGCGAATTCAAAGGGCTTGCCCGTTGTAATAATGGAACCGCTTCGCGGCGGTAAGCTTGTCACACGCTTGCCCGATGAAGCAAAACGTATTTTCGAAAATTATGAGCCCAAACACACCCCTGCACAGTGGGCGTTCCGCTGGCTTTGGAATCAGCCCGAGGTGACGGTGGTTTTATCGGGTATGAATTCGCAAGAAATGCTTCTCGATAATATTAGCACCGCGTCCGATACCGAGGTCGGAAGTATGACGGGAAAGGACGAAGAGATGCTGAAGGCGGTTTTGGCGGCTATCAACGCTAAAATGAAGGTCGGCTGCACCGGTTGCGGATACTGTATGCCTTGTCCGAAGAAGGTCGATATTCCCGGAACGTTTGCGGCTTATAACCGCAGATATTCCGAAGGACGATTCTGGGCGTACGTGGAATATTTTATGTGTACGGCATTGCGAAGTAATTCTACTGCCGCTTCGAACTGTGTGGGTTGCGGAAAATGCGAAGCGCATTGCCCGCAGCATATCGAGATAAGAAAACAGCTTAAAGAAGCACAAAAGGAATTGGAAGGTCCGATATACAGAATAGCGTCGAAGGTTGCCAAGCGCTTTAAATTTTAATTTCCAAAATACA
Source organism: Eubacteriales bacterium (assembly GCA_045636285.1). GTDB lineage: Bacteria > Bacillota > Clostridia > Oscillospirales > CAG-382 > Coliplasma. The sequence continues at coordinate 57,301 of JAZTXJ010000093.1, read as the reverse complement.
GAATAACGCTTGCCAAACGGTCTGCAAAGTAGTATAATGCTCAAAAAGACAATACGAGGTGAATTATGAAAAAAATCATTTCCTTGTTTCTTGTTTTTGTTTTGTTCTCGAGTGCGCTTTTGATAAGCGGTTGTGCAGAGGACAAGGACGAATCATCGACAATCAGTCAAGAAAGCGAGATAAGCACAGTGACGACGAAAAAATTAAAAATCGGCTCTTATAACATTGCTAACGGCAGAGAAATCAATTGGGATTTTAAGCTTATTGCAGACGATATTATCGAAAACGGATTGGATATTGTCGGCATACAGGAGGTTGACCAATTTTGCAACCGCTCCAAAAAATCCGATACGATGGCGCGCTTGCAGGAATATACCGGCATGCAGTATTATGCTTTCTTCAGATGTATCAATTACGACGGCGGAGAATACGGCACTGCAATACTTTCCAAATACCCGATACTCGAAACAAAGGAAATTGAGCTCAACGACGGATCGAGCGTTGAACGCCGTCTTTTGACTTATGCGAAAATAGACGTTGAAGGTACGGAAATCAATTTCTTCAACACTCACCTTACAATAGCGAGCGATTCTATTCGCGCGGATGAATTCAAAATAGTTTCCGATAACGTAAAGAATGTTGAAAACTGCATCCTTGTCGGAGATTTCAACGTTGACGGTTATGAAGAATTCGAAATTTTGAAGCCTCTTTCTTATATCAATACACCCGAAACGGCGTATATTACTCATCCCGAAGGAGATAGAAAGATCGATAATATCTGTTTCTCTTCGGAATTTACGTTGGTTGAAGGCGGTCACGGTATTTTCCAGAAGAATCATTCCGATCACGTGCTTCTCTATGCCGAATTCGAATATATTGCAAAATAACTACATAGAGGTATGCGCCCGCGGTAGCAATAAACTACTGCGGGTGTTTTTCTATTTGTTGCCAAAATATTAACAAATAGCAATAAAAGGATAGAAAAAAGACGAAAAATTGTTGATTAATGTATTGTTGTGTGCTATAATGAAACGGAATTTGACATTCTTTAAATATATTCGTTTGGAGAAGCTCTTATGGAAAAATTTGTGATTCTTGCAGACTTTACTTGCGACCTTTCCGAAGCTGTTCGCGCAGATATCGGTATGCAAAGCTATGCTCTCGGTCATATACATCTCGGCGACGGCAGGGATATAAGCGGAACACTCGATTGGCAACATATCTCCCGTACTGATTTTTACAGTGCTCTTTCGGATAAGAAAAACAATATTTCTACTTCTCCTCTTAACGAGGAAGAGTATTATGCATATTTCGAAGAATTTGCAAAGCAAGGCGAATCGATAATAAGCATTTCGCTTTCTTCGAAAATCAGCTCGACCTTTGTATTTGCATCAAAAGCCGCAAACCGTATTGCGACTGCTTATCCCGAAATTAAGATTCACTGTGTTGATTCGATGCGTATGTCGGGCGGAATAGGTCTTTTGACAATATATGCGCATATTATGAAGCAGGACGGAGCGTCCTTCGAAGAAATTGTTGAATGGCTCGAACAAAACAAGAGCAGAGTTCATCAAATGGGCCCGATAGACGATTTGTTCTTTATCGCGCGACGCGGAAGAATTTCTATGGGTAAAGCCATAATGGGCAGCTTTGCGGGTGTAAAGCCTATGGGCGATTGCAACGCAGAAGGCTATACCACCGTTATCGCAAAGGTCAAGGGAATCGGCAATGCGCTCGATACAACCGTTAAATATGTAAAAGAAACGGCTAAGGATATCGAAAACAATTACGTATTGATCGTTCATTCCGACAGAGAAGCCTATGCAAATGCGCTTAAAGAAAAGGTTGCAACGGAGCTTGCACCCAAAAAGATATATCTTTCCGAGGTATTTTCGGGTTGCGGTGCCAATATCGGACCGGGTATGGTAGGCGTATACTATCTCGGCGAAAGCGTTTCGGAAGACCTTTCTTGCGAAAAAGAAGCAATGAACAGAGTACTCGGAAAATAAAAGCCCCTAAAAAAACAAGGAGCAATCGCAATAAATGATATATAACATCAATGGATTGCATTTCTACAATCTTCTTGATTACGGAATACGCAGTCTTGCTGTATATAAAGATAAAGTTAATGCGTTGAACGTTTTTCCCGTACCGGACGGAGATACGGGCACGAATATGCTGCTCACGCTCCAAAACGGATTTGCGGCAATAGAAGGTTCCGATATTCCGCTTGGCGAAATGGCTAAAACCTTTGCGCGCGCGGTTATATTCGGCGCCCGCGGAAATTCGGGTGTAATCGTATCGCAGTTCTTTCGCGGACTTTCCGAATCGTTTTACGAAAAAGCATCGGCTGATTTCTGCGAACTGGTTTCTGCGCTCGAAAACGGTGTTGCCTGCGCTTATGAATCGGTAAGCAATCCCGTAGAGGGTACGATTCTTACGGTTATACGTGAAGCAATTGAACACGTTCGTGCCGAGCTTGATGATTACCGTCTTGATTCGGTGAACGAGGTTATAAGCGAATTTTTGAAAAAAGCGAAGGCAACGTTGAACAATACGCCGAATATGCTGGCGGTTTTAAAAAGCGCAAACGTCGTTGATAGCGGCGGTGCCGGTATTATTTATGTCTTTGAAGGTATGAGAAGATATCTCGAAGGAGAAAGCCTTCCCGTTTTTGAATACCAAACACCCGAGCATAAAGCCGAACACGATTATTCGGGATTTAACAAGAACAGCGTTTTTGAATACGGATATTGCACCGAGCTGTTGATTCAGCTTACCTTCAGAGCAGATTCGTTTTCCTTGCAGGATTTTCGAAACGAGCTTTCGGAGCTCGGCGATTCGATAGTTATATCGCCGCAGGGAGATAAAGTAAAGCTTCACATACACTCCCATACCCCCGAAGCGATTATGAAGCATTGCCATACCTACGGCGAGTTTCTTACGGTAAAAATAGAAAACATGAGTGTTCAGCATAAGGAAAGCTTTTCGCCGAACATAACCGTTTCCGAAAATGAATCTACGAACTTTTCTTTGATAACCGTGGCGCATAATTCGGATATGGAAAGGTTTTTCTTGGAAATGGGCGCCGATGTCGTTATCAACGGCAGTCACGGATATCAACCTACCGCTTCGGATTTTGTGAATGCTTTCGAAGCCGCAAAAACGAAAAAAGCGATTGTTTTCGCAAACGACAAAAATACCGTTCTTACCGTTCGTCAGGCATCTTCGGTTTGCGAAGGAATCGACGTACGGATTATCAAAACAAAAACCGACAGCGAATGCTATGCATTGCTTCCGCTTGTGGATTTTGAAATCGACGATATTGATGAGCTTGCTAAAACTCTCAACTCGGCATTAAGCGATATAGATACTATTATCATTACGCGCGCCACCAAAAACGCCGATTTTGAAGAGCACAACGTTAAAAACGGAGATTTTATTGCAATGATGAGCGATCGCAAGATTCTTGCAAACGGCAATTCGCTCGCTTACGTTGTTGGTTCTGCGCTTAAAAAATCGTTTTCAAAGCGTGAAAGGGAAATAATAACGGTTTTTGCCGATAAATCCGTACCTCAAAACATAAAAGAAGCGATTATAGCTTACGTTGACAATCACAGTCCTCTCACAGAGGTTGACGTTATCGATGTGAACGATGATTTTTATAATTTGATTTTGACTCTCGAATAGAAAAGGAGATAAACATGAAACTTTTGCAAAAGAAATGGCAAATGGTACTGTATGGCTGTGCAGGACTCGGTCTTAATATGCTGAACCTTATCGTAGGCTCCTACCTTTGCAGTGCATTATTGGTCGGCGGCTTTGAATCCAACGTCGAATCCTGGACGTACGCGAACAAGGATTTGGTTATTGGCGGTCTGTGGGCGATTTTGGTATTCGCAATTAAGATATTCGACGGAATTATCGACATTCCTCTTTCTTCCTTGACCGACAATTTAAGAACAAAATGGGGAAGACGTCGTCCCGCGATACTTATCGGTCTTGTACCCTTGTTGATCGCTTATCTGCTTTTCTTGTGCCCCTTGAACAACGAAGCAAGCACTATCAACACCGTTTGGTTTGCGTTGCTTCTTGCGGTTTATTATGCTTCCTATACGCTTACTATGGTTACGTATTATGCGACCTTTGCCGAAATTGTAGAAACCGAGCACGAACGCGTATTTTTGTCCAACATAAAATCGGTTTGTGACGTTGTTTATTTCTCGCTCGGATTCGCGCTCGTACCCGCTTTTGTCAGCATGGGCGTAAATATTCGCTTTGTCGCTCTTATCTTCTTGCCTCTTGCCGCAACGATGCTTATCCCGTTGTTTATGATAAAAGAAGAATCTACGGTCAACGGTGTCGTAACCCGTGAAGGCTTTGTTCCCGAACAGCGTGTCGGTTTCATTAAATCTCTCGTATATTCCTTTAAAAACAAGCATTTTATCTTCTGGCTCTGTACCCACGCCGTGCTCAATACGGGCCTCCAGCTTTTCCTTGGCGGTATTAACGAATATTTTTCGACCACAGGACTTAATATGACGTTTGTTATGGCATCATCCTTTGTGCCTGTACCGCTTACGCTTATTCTTTACAATAAGGTTGTAAAAAAGAAGGGCTTGAAGTTTGCATACCAATACGTAATATTGATGTTTGCGCTCGGTATGTCGTTGATGTTCTTCTGCCGCATGCTCGATAAATCCATAATGCTTCCCGTGGCGATTTTGTGTAGCGTTATCGTTTCGTTTGCTATCGGTGCGTTCTTCTCGGTCAGCTATACCGTGCCTGCGCATCTTGCAGCGGAAGAAAACAAAAAAAGCGGTGTTTGTGCTTCTTCGATGTATTTTGCCGTTCAGGGCTTGTTTGAAGGTGTTTCCGCAGGTAGCGCAACAGGATTGATTCTTGTTTATCTTAAGCAATCCGATCTTGTTCAGTATATGACGCTTATCGTAGCGTTTTTCTGTGCCGCGGCATTCCTTCTCGCGTTCCTGCTCCCCAAATCAATAGCATTAATAGGAAAACATAAGTCGGAAAATGAATAAAGTAAAAAAGACTATTCTTCAAAATGCAGATAAGCTGAAAAAAAGCAAAAAAACACTTTGCGATATTTATTCGATAATCACTTCCTATGGTGAAAACGTTTTTATCGAATGCCCGACAATGACTCGCAAAGTCACATATACCTATAATAATATTGCCGTAAGGGTAGATCAAATTGCCCGCGCGATAATGCAAAAGCTTTCTGTATGCGGGGAATATATCGGACTGCACGGCGAAAATTCAGCAGAATGGATTATTGCCTTCTGGGCGATTCTTAAAAGCGGCAACAAGCCTTATCTTGTTAATTTAAAGCAACCGCAGGGATTTACTCAGAGCATTCTCGATACGCTTTGTGCAAGGTGTGTAATTACCGTAAATTCAAACACGAATTACAGCACCGAAACCGTAAGCTTTTCCGAGCTTGAAGCAATCGGCGTTGATCCCGAAAAGGAGCTTCCCGCATTTTCCGATATTTTCGCGATTTCCACGAGCGGAACTTCTTTAAAGGAAAAAATCTGTATTTATACCGGTTTTCAGGTTTCCGAACAAATACTTAATCTCGAAAAAATCATAAAAACCAATCCCGATATTATCGGAACGTATAACGGCACGATGAAAACGCTTGCGTTTCTTCCGTTCTACCATATTTTCGGACTTGAAGCGGTGTTGTTGTGGTATTCGTTTCTCGGTGCTACGTTCGTGCTGTTGAACGACCTCTCGCCCGAAAATATTTTGCGTACCATTCGCAATCACGAAGTTACGCACGTTTTTTCGGTTCCGATATTGTGGCACGCTCTTGAAAAAGCGATTAACAAGGAATTATCGCAGAAAGACGAAAAAACTCGCAATAAGTTCAAAAAAGCTTCCGTAATCTCTTTGAAGCTTCAGAACATCTCTCCCAAGCTCGGCGCAAAAATCGCTTCGCTGATGTTCCGCGATATGCGATATAAGCTTCTCGGTGAAAGTATTCGTTTTTGTATTTCCGGCGGAAGCTATATAAAAGCGTCTGCGGTAGAAATGATGAATGCAATCGGCTATCCGCTTTGCAACGGATACGGTATGACCGAAATCGGTATATGCTCTGTCGAACTCGGAAAAACACCCAAAGAAAGAATGCTGTGCTCTATCGGAACACCGTTCGATTCGCTTGAATACAGAATCGGGGAAGACGGCAGGCTTTGCGTCAGGGGCTCCTCTGTGAGCAAAACAATCATTGTCGATAAGGTGGAATTAAGCTTCGACGATTGGTTTGATACGGGCGATATCGTTTCTGTTTCGGCAGACGGAAGATATTATATAAGCGGCCGTTATTCCGATATTGTATTTTCGGATAACGGAGAAAACCTAAATCCCGATCTTGCGGAAAAAGCGTTTTCGATACGTGACGCGCTTGAATTTTCGGTTATAGGTAACGATGACGGTTCCAAGCTTATGCTTGTTGTTCGCGTGCCGAACGGAATAATTAACGAGCAAAAGAAGCGTATTATCGAAGATATTGAAAACGGTAATGCTTCGTTGCCCTCGTCTTACCGTATTCACGATATTAAATTCACGTTTGATCCGTTGATGCAAAGCGGAGCGATAAAGGTAAGCCGCGCATATTTGAAATCGGCTCTTTCGCAAGGAAAGATCAATTTGTTTGATCCCGTAAAAGAACAGTCGGGACAAAAGAATTCCGAAAGCGAAATCAAACAGATAATAAGAGAATTGTTTGCCAAGGTTCTTGATACCGATATCGAAAACATAGGCGACGACATGCATTTTATGAACGATCTGGGCGGAACGAGTCTTGATTATTTCACACTTATAAATGAGCTTGACACCCGTTTCAATCTGAAAATTGATTTCGGAAGCGATTACGACGTTGAAAAGTTTGGTTATACCGTCAACCATTTCGAAAGATTAATAAAGGATTTGATTAAATAATATGTACGGCTTTTTCCGTTGGCTTGCGATTATATCCGCATGGCCGTTTCAGGTTCTCTTTTTTAAAAGAAAAACATATTATGAGGACAAAAAATCATCAAACCGCTTTGTTAAGGGCGGTGCGCTGATAATATCGAATCATTACAGCGTATTCGACTATATGGTAAACTTGTTTCTCTTTCCCGGAAGAAAGCTTTTCGTCGTTATGGCGGAAATGATATTCAAAAGGGGAAAGTTCTTCCATTGGGCAATGCGTTGCTTTGGCGGTATTCGTTCCGACAGAGATATTATGGGTATGCGCTTTATCGATGAAAGCGTAAAGGTTCTCGAAAAAGGTAAGCTCGTACAGATATATCCAGAAGCGCATATTACCAAAGACGGCTCGATGCTTGACTTCAAGCCGAGCTATATTATGATCGCACTTCGCGCAAACGTCCCCATAATCCCGATTATGACGGACGGAAATTACGGTTTTTTCAAGAGGGTACATATTATTATCGGCAAAAAGATTTATCTTTCCGATTACTGTACCTCGTTGAATCCGACGCGTGAAGAAATTGTTGCGCTTAATGATATGGTTCGTGCAAAGGCGGTTGAGCTCAAAAACGAGCTCGATGCACGAGTACAAGCAAAGCGAGGTAAATGATTTGAAACTTGAATACATTTTGCTTCTCTGCATTGCGGCAATTTTAATATTTACGGTATGGTCGTTTTTTATCGTTGCGCGTATTCTGTTCAATATTCATCTTAACCGCACGAGCAAGAAAAAATGGGACAGAAGCTGTTCGGTGAACGAGCCGATACAGTGCTCCATGTATGAATCTGCGCTCGAATACCGCGCTCAATTAACCGATATTAAGGAGTTAACGCTCGAAAACGAGGGATATAAGCTTTTTGGTGAATACACCGATTTGGGCTACGACAAAGCCGTGATTATAATACCCGGCAGAACCGAAGCCTTGAACTACGGCTACTATTTCGCAGAAGCGTATGCAAAAAGCGGATACAATATTTTGACAATCGACCAACGTGCTCACGGCAAAAGCGACGGAAAATACAATTCTATCGGCTTTAATGAGCACAAGGATATTCTTGCTTGGGGCAGAATGTTACACGAACAATTCGGCGTAAAGCAAATATGGCTTCACGGAATTTGTATCGGTTCTTCGTGCGCTATGTTCGCTCTTACAAACCCTCAATGTCCCGATTATTTTTCGGGAATGACTGCGGAGGGTATGTACCCGAACTTTTACGAAAGCTTTAAAAACCATATGATTGCGCTGAAAAAGCCTGTGTTTCCTTGTCTTCAGCTGGTAGAGCGTTTGGTACGCAAGGAAATAGGCGTAACCATGAAGTACGGCCCGATCGATATTATCGAACGGTTGGAAAAGCCGCTGCTTATGATCCACAGCAAAGAAGATCTTTATTCGTTGCCCGAAACTGCGCAGATTCTGTTTGATAAATGCAACAGCGAAAAATCGCTTGTTTGGTTCGAGCACGGCGCACACTCGCAGTTGAGGTTTGTCGATACGAATAAATACGACAACGCCATAACCGAATTTGTAAAGCTTACTCAAAAAGAAATTCAGAAGGCATAGCGACAAAATCGATAATTGTATTGAAAAATACAAAATAGTATGTTATAATCACTTAAAATTAAATACCGATTAAGAAGATACGGTTTGAAAAGTTGTACGCTGAGTAGATGTAAAAGGGAATCCGGTTCGAATCCGGAACAACCGCCATTACTGTATTTGACAAGATAAAGGACGTATTGTGCCATTGGTTAATACCGAGAAGGCGCGTTCTTTTGCGGCATTTGCCGCTTCATCATAAGTCAGGATACCTGCCGTGTCTTTTTGGAATTTTTCCGTAGGTTTAACACAACTTTGGTGTGAAGAGTGCAACCGATTTATCATTGCTCGGTGTATGCACTCTTTTTGTTTTGCACACATTTTTCGTTGCGCGGTAAATCTGTTGTACTCTTTGACCGGTATGGTTAAAGGGTATTTTATTTATTAAATTTCGGAGGTATGGCTGATGACACCCGATGAGAAAAAGCAGTGGGCAATAGAATTGCTCATACAAAAGCATAGGGAGGTTGATAGGTTACCGAAAAAAGACGACTTCGATGAAGTCACAAGATCTCGCATTAAGGCGTTTCTCGGTCCGTGGCCGAGAGCGTTAGAGTCTGCAGGCTTGAAAGAGAGCACGAAAACAGAAACATCCAAAAATCGAAAGAGGAAAAGAAAATGATAAGCTTCGGTACATTTCACCCAATAACAGCGGCGGTTTATTTCGCCTCTGTGCTTGTCGTTTCGATGTTTTCTCAAAACCCTATATTGCATTTGATTTCGTTTGTCGGTGCAATGGCTTATTTTCTCAAAATCAACAAAGCGAAATTCATTAAGGAATTTTCGGTATATTTATTTATGCTGATGCTTGTGGCAATAATAAATCCCTTCTTTTCGCATAAAGGGGTAACCGTTCTTTTCTTTGTGAACAGAAACCCTATAACCCTTGAAGCGTTTTTATATGGGTTAGGGATAGCATTGATGGTAATTTCGGTAATATATTGGTTTAAATGCTTCGGCATTATTATGACCGAGGATAAATTACTTTGCCTGTTCGGAGAATTTTCGCCTAAATTTGCGTTGCTTATATCGTCTGCACTCAGATTCGTTCCGTTGCTAAAGGAACGTTATGGCAGGATAAAGGCTTCGCAAAAAGCAATGGGTATGTATTCGTCTGATGCATATACCGACAAGATTAAAAGCACTATGAGAACGTATTCGTCGCTGATTGGCTGGGCGCTTGAAAATGCGATAGATACGGGTACTTCTATGAAAAGCCGCGGTTACGGATTAAAGGGAAGAACGCATTTTTCTTTGTTTCGTTTCAAAGCAAGAGATTTTGCGATGCTTGTTATGATAGTTCTTTTAGACGCTCTGGTTTTTTATGGAATGTTCAGCGAAAAGCTCGCATTTTCGTACTATCCCGCGATAAAAGCACAAAAAGCGGATATTGTGGCGATAATCGCTTTTATCGGCTTCGGTTTACTTTGCTTTATGCCGTTGATTATTGAGTTAAAGGAGGATCTGCAATGGAAATATTACAGGTCGAAAATTTAAGTTTTCGATATAACGAATCTTCTGTGTATGCAGTAAAAGACGTTTCGTTTAGCGTAAAAGAAGGCGAATTCGTGGTTCTTTGCGGCGAATCCGGTTGCGGAAAATCTACACTGCTGAAGCTTTTGAAGCGCGAAACGGCGCCCTACGGAGAAATTGACGGTTCGATTATTTATAGAGGCATTCCTCGAAATGAAATCGACAACCGTCAATCTGCTTCGGAGATCGGCTTCGTTTTGCAAAATCCCGAAAGCCAGATAGTTACCGATCTTGTTTGGCACGAGCTTGCGTTCGGGCTCGAAAGTCTTGGGCTTGAAACGCAGGAAATTCGAAGAAAAACGGCTGAAATGGCAAGCTATTTCGGCATTCAGGATTGGTTTTATAAAAAAACGAGCGAGCTTTCGGGCGGTGAAAAGCAGCTTCTTAATCTTGCATCGGTTATGGTTATGCAACCCAAAATACTTATGCTCGATGAACCTACCGCACAGCTCGATCCGATAGCCGCTTCAAACTTTATCGCAACGTTGCAGAAGTTGAACAGAGAGCTCGGTATAACCGTTTTGCTTATCGAGCATCGTTTGGAAGAGGTTTTTCCGATTTGCGACCGCGTGTTGATTATGGAGCAAGGCGGTATAGCCTTTAACGGCACACCGAATACCGTTACAGATTTTTTTGCGGATAAAGCTAATCATCCTATAAAGAATTCACTTCCTGCCGCAATGAGAATATTCGAAATGCTCGGCGGAAAAGGAAAAGCGCCTATAACCGTGCGCGACGGACGCGAATTTATAAGAACTAACTATGCAAACAAGAAGGGCATATTCGTCCATTCGCTTTCTGAATTTGAAAGTGAAATTGCCGTTGAGCTGGAAAACGTATATTTCCGTTATGAGCGTGAATCCGATGACGTTGTAAAGGGCGTTTCGGTAAAGATCAATAAAGGTGAGCACCACTGTATTTTGGGTGGTAACGGTACCGGCAAAACGACAACCCTGAATATTATTGCAGGTCTTTTAAAACCGTACAGAGGAAAAGTTTATATAAACAAAAAAACGATTTCGGATTATAAGAACGGTTCTTTGTACGTGAAAAACGTTGCTTTTCTTCCGCAGGATCCCCAGACGGTTTTTGTTGAAATGACCGTGAAGGAAGACCTTGCTGAAATTTGCAAAACCTTGAAATATTCAAAGGAAGAAACCGAAGAAAGAATAAAAGCAATTTCGCATAAGCTTTCGATTTCGCATCTTCTCGATAATCACCCTTACGATCTGAGCGGAGGCGAACAGCAAAAGGCGGCGCTTGCGAAGGTATTGCTTGCAGATCCGAAAATTTTGTTGCTCGACGAGCCTACAAAGGGGATCGATGCAACCGGAAAAATGGTTCTGGGCGAAATAATAAAGACCTTAAACGATGAGGGCGTTACGGTTATCACGGTAACGCACGACGTGGAATTTTCTGCTACGACTTCGGATAAATGCAGCTTGTTCTTTGACGGACAGATCGTTTCTTCGGATATTACGTCGAGATTCTTTTCGGACAACAGCTTCTACACCACTGCCGCAAACCGAATAGCGCGCGGTTATTACAAAAATACCTTTCTTTGTGAGCACGTGGCGGAAATGTGCAGATTGAACGCACGGGTAGGTGAGCAATAATGAAGCACAAAAGTATAATAACACTGCTCATTTTGCTTGTTGCTATTCCGCTTACGGTATATTTCGGCGCTGTGCTTTTTAAAGAGAAGTATTATTTGTGGATCTCGCTTTGCGTTGCGTTACTTGCCTGTGTACCGCTGTTTTATGCATTTGACAGAAAAGACGTAACCTCTTCAGAGCTTACCGTGTTGGCGGTTCTGATCGCTTTGTCTGTATTGGGCAGATTTGTTTTTGCGTGGTTACCCGGCTTTAAGCCGATAACCGCAATAACCGTAATATCGGCTGTATGGTTGGGAAAAGAAGCGGGGTTTGCGGTTGGCGCCGTTTCTGCCGTGATTTCCAATTTCTACTTCGGGCAGGGTCCGTGGACTCCGTTCCAGATGTTTGCTTGGGGATTAATCGGATTTACGGCGGGTGCATTTGGTGTATTTTTGCGTAAAAACAGAATCGTACTATGCGTTTATGCAGGACTTTCGGGAATTTTATATTCCTTGACGATGGACGTCTGGGCGACGGTTTGGGCGGAAAATACTTTTAATCTTACGCGATATATCGCAACCGTTATTGCCGCGTTGCCTACTACGGTTGAATATGCGGTCTCTAACGTTGTTTTTGTGTTCTTGCTTGCAAAACCGTTTGGAAACAAACTTTTAAGAATCAAGAAGAAATACGGCTTGTTTGCCGTACAACAATTTGAAAGGAAAAAACAATGAAAAAAATCACTTATATATTAATCTGTCTAATTATAGTATTTTCGACGTGCGTTACTGTCGCAAGCGCAGAAGAATTAAAAGCAGAGGTATATGTAAATATATCCGATAAGGGCGCTCTTGCAGTAACTTATGAAAAGGTTACCGTTACCGATATCGATGATGACGGAGCTCTTACAATAAACGATACGCTCGTGGCGGCACACGATGCATTCTATAAAGGCGGAGCAGAAAGCGGATATGCTTCTGCTGAAAGCGAATTCGGTGTTTCTATCGTAAAGCTTTGGGGCGACACCTCGGGCAGTTATGGCTATTATATCAATAATGCTTCTGCGTGGAGTCTTGCAGATCCCGTTAAGAGCGGCGATCTCGTTTCTGCTTTTGTATATACCGATACGCTCGGCTGGTCGGATTCCTATTCGTTTTTCGATGTCAACAAAGTAGATGCAAAGGAAAACGAATCGATAACCTTAACGTTATCCGTTGCGGGCTTTGATGAATCGTGGAATTCTATCACCTTGCCCTTGAAGGACGCGGCTATAACTATAAACGGAGAAAAAAACGATTATATTACAGATAAAGACGGAAAAGTGTCTATATCGCTTGAATCGGGCGGCAGGTATGTTGTAAGCGCAGTTACCGAAGAAACGATTATAGTTCCTCCTGTATGCATTTTCAGCGTTTCCGAAGCAGAAAATGATGGTAACGTTAACGAAATACCCGAACCGGGTGATACTTCAAACGTTTTTGTGTTTATAATCATTGCACTTGCTTCCTTAATAACTGTTTTTGTAATCGGTAAAGGTATTTATGAAAGATAAATTAACGTTTCGTATTTTCTCCGCGTTCTTAAGCTTGTTGTTTGTTTGCTTAACAACGGTAACGGTCTTGGGAAATGAAGAAATAAGCGAACCGCAGGATTTGATTGACGCTGTTCTTGAATATAACTATAAACCGTTGCAAGAAAAAAGCATTCAAGGTTTTATCGATGAAGCGTTGACAGAAAAAGCGGGTATTTCTTCGGAATGGTACGTTATTGCATTATCGCAAACGGGAAATTACGATTTTTCAAGCTACGAGAATGCATTGCTTGAATATCTGCGAAATAACGAAACCAATTCTGCATCTACGCGATTGAAATATGCTCTGGCATTGGTAGCGATTGGCAGTGACGATGAATACATTGCCGAACAAACCGAAAAGTCGATAGGCGAGCAGGGCATTATGAGTCTTGTTTACGGATTACATATACTCAACAACGGAGCGGAATCTGAGAAGCACACCCCGAATACCCTTATTGATAAAATTCTTTCGATGCAGTTGGATGACGGCGGCTGGGCATTAAACGGAAAAAACGCAGACGTAGATGTAACCGCAATGGTGATTCAATCGTTTGCTCCGTTTTATAACGTAACCGAAAAAGTAAAATTGTCTGTCGATCGTGCTGTGAAGCTCCTTGCGAGCCGTCAGGACGAAAACGGAGAATTTATGAGCTACGGCATTAACAACCCCGAAAGCGCAGCACAGGTTATTGTGGCGCTTTCTGCGTTAGGAATCGATTGCAAAGAGGATGAACGCTTTATTAAAAATGAGTGCGATCTCTTTGACGTAATTTCGCGTTACAGAAACGAGGATGGCGGATTCAGTCATATATTCGGCGGAACAACAAATTCAAATGCTACCGTTCAGGTGTTTTTTGCTTCGGTTGCATATATGCAAATGAAGCAGGGAAAGGGTCCGCTCTATACGTTTGATAAAAACGTAAGCGATTCTGTTTCTGCTCCCGAGGAAAGCGAGCCTTCGCAGGACGAGCATACAAGCACAAGCAACGAAGCAAGTAAATCCGAGCATAACGATGAAAAAGATAACCTTAGCTATAAGGTATATGCGATTATAATTATAGCGCTTGTTTCGGTATGTGCGTTTATTGCTTTGCTGATTAAAAAGAAGATTAACGCAAAAAATATTTTACTGTTGGCGGTAATTATCGTCGCGGTATTGGCTTTTGTGCTTTTAACTGATTTCGAAACGAAAGAAGGCTATTACGAAAACGCGGCTTCGGAAGACGATTATATCGGTACGGTTACTATTTCGATAGTTTGTGACGTTATCGATAATTCCGAAATTCCAAACGGGGTAATACTTAAAGAAACCGTATGCAATATTTCTGAAGGCGATTCGGTTTACGAAGTGCTTTCTGAAATAACAGCCGCAAATGCGATTCATTTGGAAACAAACGGTTCGGGTTCGTCGGTATACGTTGAGGGTATTGCCAACGTTTATGAATTTGATCACGGCGATCTTTCGGGCTGGCAGTATTTGGTTAACGGAGAAAAGCCCTCTGTGAGCTGCGGTGAATATATAGTCAAGGCGGGAGATAAAATCGAATGGATATACAGTCTTTCGCTCGGAAACGACTTATAATAGCATAAATTTATTTAAATACTTGACAAAATAATGCCGTGATGATACTATATTAAAAACGCAGTGATGCGGAATAGTAAGCAAATTAATCGTTTCAGAGAATTGTCGGTTGGTGCGAGACATAACGTATTGTTTGCCGAAGTCGCCGTTGAGCGGCTGTGATGAAATCGAAAGAGATTAGTTACAGACGGGTGCTCCCGTTACAGAGTATGATGTTTAAGCATCGGAGTGCGCATTATTGCGAAAAAGAGTGGTACCGCGGAAGTATTGTAATAACACTTTCGTCTCTTTAAAAGAGATGAAAGTGTTTTTTTATTGTATGGAGGTTCAAATGAGAAAGTCTGCTAAAAATATCCTCACGGGAGCACGAATAATTATCGAAACCCTTATAGAGCAGGGTGTTTCGGATGTTTTCGGCTATCCCGGAGGTCAGGTTTTAAGCCTTTACGATGAACTCTATAAAGCAAACGACAGAATCAATCACTACCTCACTGCACACGAGCAGGGGGCGGCGCATGCGGCAGACGGCTATTCGCGCGTTACAGGCAAGGTTGGCGTTGTTATTGCAACCTCGGGTCCCGGTGCGACTAATCTTGTTACGGGCTTGGCGACCGCTATGCTCGATTCCGTTCCGATGATTGCCATAACGGGCAACGTTCCGACTAATCTTATCGGTAAAGACAGCTTTCAGGAAATAGATATTACGGGCGTAACTCTTCCGATAACGAAGCATAATTTCTTTGTTACAGAGGTAACCGAGCTTGCAGATACTATTCGTGAAGCATTCAGAATCGCAAAATCAGGCAGACCCGGTCCCGTACTTATCGATATTCCCAAAGACGTTCAGGACGCAGAATGTGCTTTTGTACCGCAGGGTATTGTAGAACCCTTTAAAACCGATACGGTTTCTGATTTGCAGATCGAGCAGGCTGTGAAGCTGATAAATCAATCCGAACGCCCTTATATTTATATCGGCGGCGGCGCCGCGGGCGAGGGAATGACAAAGGAAATCATGGCTCTTGCCGAAAAGATTGACGCGTATATAGGCTGTTCTCTGATGGGACTTTCGGCAATGCCGAATTCTTATGAACGATTTTTGGGAATGCAGGGTATGCACGGACAGTATGCCTCGTCGGTTGCGAACCGTGCGGCCGATTTGATTATTGGCGTGGGTGTACGTTTTTCCGACCGTGCGACAGGCGACGTTTCCAAATATTCACCGAATGCGAAAATCATTCAGCTCGATATAGACGTATCCGAAATCAATAAAAACGTAAGCGTGGATATCGGCTTGATCGGAGATATTAAGGATTCGTTCGGAAGAATACTTAATGCGGTCGAAAAGAAAGAGCATCCTGTATGGAGAGATGAAGTCGAAAGGTTCAAATCCGAAGGGAAGCGTATATCCGAAGAAAGCGAAAAGCGTTCCGAGGATACGATGACACCCCAAAAGATATTTGATGTCATCAATGCTCAAAAAAGTAAGCGCGATATAATCGTTACCGACGTAGGTCAGCATCAGATGTGGACAGCGCAGTTTGCGAATTTCGAAAGCAAGCGAAGATTTGCTTCTTCGGGCGGTTTGGGCACTATGGGATACGGACTTGGTGCGGCTATCGGTGCCAATATTGCTTCGAACGATAAAACCGTTCTTATTACGGGCGACGGAAGCTTCGGTATGAATCTTAACGAGCTTGCAACAGCGGTTACTTATAACTCTGATATTGTTATCGTTCTTATGAACAACGGCGTTCTCGGTATGGTAAGGCAATGGCAAACGCTGTTTTATGAAAAAAGATACAGTAATACCGTGCTCGAAAGAAAAACCGATTTTGTGAAGCTTGCAGAGGCTTTTGGCGCGAAGGCTTTACGCGCGGAAAATATCGAAGAATTCGAAAATGCTTTTAAAGAAGCCTATTCCCACAACGGTCCGTTTTTGATAGACGTGGCGATAAATATGGATGAGCTTGTGCTTCCTATGCTTCCGCCGGGCGGTACTGTGGATAATATTATTACAAAAACGAAGGGATAAATTAATGAGAAGTGTAATCGCAGTTTACGTAGAAAATAAATACGGTGTTCTTTCGCGCGTTTCGGGACTTTTTATGAGAAAAGGATTTAATATCGATTCTCTGACCGTTGGCGAAACCGATGATCCCGATTACTCAAGAATAACAATCACCTTAAATGGTGACGACTATGCTCGCGAGCAGCTTATCAAACAGCTTACAAAGCTTTATAACGTAAAAAAGGTAAAGCTTTTAGATTCGAACGCTTCCGTCGAACGCGAGCTTCTTTTGGTAAAGGTTAAGAACACAACCGAAAACAGACAGGAAATAATGGCGGCGACCGAAATATACCGCGCAAAAATAATCGATTATACGACAGAATCGATCTGTGTCGAGGTTACGGGCGAGCCTTCGAAAATCAAAGCCTTTATAGAAGTAATGAAGCCGATGGGAATTGTCGAAATGTGCCGTACGGGCGTTGTCGCGCTCGAAAGAGGCTCACGCGTGCTTAACGGTTAAAATAAAAATCCTATGCGTATCTGCATAGGATTTTTTCTTAAACAAGAAGATCGTAAAGCGTGGGCTTGAACGAGAATTCTTTAATTATTGCATCCGCTTCTTTAAGCATCTTTTCGCGGTGCTCTTTTGTATTGCTGTTTTTCTTAACGGCTCTTATGAGTATGTTTTTCGGTGTGTGGTCGAAATCGATAAATTCAAGGAGCTGTGTTTTATATCCGCGATATTCCAAAAGATTTGCTCTGATCGCATCTGTTGCCAAAGCGGAAAAACGCTCTTGAATAATTCCGTATCTCGAAATGATCGAAAGGCTTTGCGGGGAAATTTGGGAATTTAATTCATGCTGACAGCAGGGAACAGAGAAGATGTATTCCGCATCCCAGCTAATCGCGTTATATAGCGCATAATCGGTTGCGGTATCGCAGGCATGGAGCGAAACGACGATATCGACGTCGAAGGGTGCTTTATATCCGTTGATATCGCCCAATTCGAATTTCAAGCTGTTGTATCCGTATTTTTCGGCGGCGGCATTGCATTTTTCTATAACGTCTGCTTTAAGATCCAGCCCGATCATATTGATTTCAATCTTTTTGATTACGGTCAGATAATAATAAAGTATAAACGTAAGATATGATTTTCCGCAACCGAAATCAATGACGTTGAAGTGCTTCTTTTCGCTTTTTGAAATTTCGTCGTCTATTATTTCGAGAAAACGGTTTATCTGCTTGTACTTCGAATACATCGAGTTAACGATTTTTCCGTCGGGGGTAAAAATACCCATATCGATCAAAGGCTTTATTATTTCGCCTTCTTTCAATAAATAATTCTTTTTGCGGTTATGATCTGTGTTTTTTGGCGTTTCGATGCTTTTGTTTAATGCCTTTGCTTTATAGGTACAAGCGCCTTTTTTGGAAATAAGTACGATATGCTCGGATTTTTCCGAAATCGCATTGAGCTGTTTGTAATTTCCGAAAACGGTTTCGTATATTGCTTTCGCAAAATCAGAGATCGCTATACTTTCGTGGAATACCTGTTTTTCGGTATATTTCGATAAAAAGTATTTATCGTTTTTGCGCTCTGCGACGATTTTTTTATAAACTACGGATTTATTAATTGGGTTGCTTATTGTGATTTTTAAAGCGTTGTCTTCGACTATTTTGTTAAGAATTTCGGTTAATTCAAGCATTTTTATCTCCTGAAAAAGCGATTTCGCTTAATTATAGCACATTTATTGCGGTTTGTCACTCTCTTTTCGTATATTTCCGCAGTATTTCTATTGACAATGGTGTCTTTTGGTGATATAATCAAAAACAAGTTAATAGTTTAAACCGTTGAAGCGGAGATAAAGCCAAAACACGCCTTTACAGAGAGCCCGCGATGCTGAAAATCGGGCAAGAAACAGTTTGGCAAATGGACCGCGGAGGGTGCAAGGAAATGCGTTATACGCAAAGTATTCTGCAACGCAAGGCACGCGTTAGTTGCCGTGGATATATTTGTATCCCAAAAGTGCACGGGTTTCCGTGAATTCAAGGTGGCACCGCGGATAAGTAATTATTCGTCCTTGGCAGAATATTCTGTCAGGGCGTTTTTGTTTTGGCAGGGAAAGCAGGATGATTTAATATGCTTTTAACAAAACGATGGCGATTTCCGAATTGCAGTCAATAACTTATTATATATATTTTGAATGGAGCTTGAAAGATGATACTTAATAACGTGGATTTTGAAACATATTTTAATAACTACCCCGATAAAGACGGCTACTTCGGAAAGTACGGCGGCGTTTATATTGATGATAAGCTTAAAGCCGCTATGGAAGAAATCACCTATGCTTATTATTCGATCTGCCAATCCCGCAAATTTATTGCAGAGCTTCGCAGAATCCGTAAGGAATTTCAGGGCAGACCTACGCCCGTTTCGCACTTGGAACGCCTTTCCGATGCATTGGGCGGAAGAGTACAGCTTTATGCAAAGCGTGAAGACCTCAACCATTCGGGAGCTCACAAGCTTAATCACTGCATGGGTGAAGCGTTGCTCGCAAAGTATATGGGCAAGAAGAAGGTAATCGCCGAAACAGGTGCAGGTCAGCACGGCGTTGCTCTTGCTACCGCTGCTGCATATTTCGGTTTGGAATGTGATATTTATATGGGTACCGTTGATATTAAAAAACAGGCGCCCAACGTTGCAAGAATGAAGATTCTCGGCGCGAACGTTATCGAGGTTACCCACGGTCTGCAAACCTTAAAAGAAGCCGTTGACGCCGCATTTGATGCGTACAGCAAGGAATATAAGGATTCTATTTACTGCATCGGCTCGGTTCTCGGTCCGCATCCGTTTCCTATGATGGTGCGTGATTTCCAGAGCGTTGTCGGCATAGAAGCGCGCGAACAGTTTATCGAAATGACAGGACATCTTCCCACAAGCATCGTTGCTTGTGTTGGCGGCGGTTCGAACGCGGCAGGCTTGTTTGCAGGATTCCTTAATGATCCTGTTGAAATTTACGGTATCGAGCCTCTTGGCAGAGGTCCCAAGCTTGGCGACCACGCAGCGAGCCTTAAATACGGCACAGAAGGCGTTATGCACGGCTTCAACAGTATCATGCTCAAGGACGAAAACGGCGATCCTGCGCCCGTATATTCGGTTGCAAGCGGTCTTGACTATCCTTCTTCGGGTCCCGAGCACGCCTTCCTTCAGGAAATCGGCAGAGTTAAATACGACGTTATCGACGACGAAGAAACGATCGATGCTTTTTACAAGCTTGCTCGCCTCGAAGGCATAATCCCCGCAATCGAAAGCTCCCACGCCGTTGCTTACGGTATGAAGCTTGCAAAAACAATGGAACACGGCTCTGTTCTTATTAACCTTTCGGGCAGAGGCGATAAGGATATGGACTACGTTATCGAAAACTACGGTATAAGATAAAATTAAACGGTCGGTGTTTTGTGCACCGACCGTTATTTGTATTGAAATGTTCATAATTTTATGATAAAATATAAAAAAATTAATATAAGGGAGAAAACAGACAAAATATGAAATTCTTGAATAAGATCGATGCTTTGCGTCTTTCCTATGATCATAATTTGTGCTCAACTAAAGATAATGCGTTGTTGTTTGGTGTTTGTGAACCGTCGCCGCCGTTGGCAACACATATACTTTTTAACACCATGAGTGATGAAATTATACAGAATTTGATAAATGAATATAAACGAAGCTTTCCTGCTGAACTCCTTGAGTTATATAAAGCATTTAACGGCGCGGATTTGTTCTGGACAGTAAGGTATGTCGGAAAAAAGAATATTCGTATTCCTTTTTGCCGTTTTTCTATTTACGGTATACCGCTCACTTTTGATCGAAACCATATAGAACCGTTTGATATACGTATAGAGGATTTAAGCAGACCTGACGGTACTCCTGATAGTTGGCTGAAATTCGGTTCTTATTATGCTCTCGGCAACGTAGAAAGGTTTGATTTGTTTGTCGATACCGATAATTTAAAGGTATTTGCGGTAGAGCAGAGCTCCAATCAACTTGCTGTCACCGCTACTTGGGATTCGGTTGACGAATGTTTGTGTTATATTTTTGATTCACTAGCAGCAGAATAAAGACTGACTTTCGAATAAAAATTTAAATTAGGAACTGTTATGAAAAGATATATAATCTTAGTTGCGGTCGCAATAATGCTCGTTTTGCTTCTCGCTTCGCCGTATTTAATCGACAATATCTCTGCGACGAATTTTGAAAATAATATCGAAAACAAAATTTCCGTTATCGAAAACACAACGGTAGAACAAATATATTCATTCTGCGGCAACACCGCAGGCACGGGAAACCGTACCGATATATATGTTTGTGTGCTCGTTAAAACCGCACTCAAAGAGGATAAATTCGAAGAATATTTGAACGATGCAACGGTTATTACGAAGGTTGATAGCGCGGAAATACAAACAAGTACTATGTCTTTCGTGGGCATTAAATTCGAAAACGCAGAATTTGATAAATCACAGAATTACTATATTGTAGAGTATTTTAAGAAAGCTCCTTGCTCCGGACTTGATATGCGCGGTTATTAATAAAATGGATTCGAGGTTTTTATGAAAAACAGAAAACCGATTTTTATAATTTTAATGGTTTTGTTTTGCAGCGTTTTTATATATAGCGGTGTTATGCTTTTTACCGAGCTTATGCAAAGAGAGCGCGATGACGAAACGTTTGACGAGCTCGCAGATCTTATTTTAATGACAGAAATAATCGAGGAGCCCGAAGAAGATAGCGAATATTTGGGTAACGAAAGTGATTATGACGAACAATCGGGCACGGGCGAGGTCGGCAAGCCCGAAAAGCCGAAGGTTTATCATAAGAGAAATCTTGCTCCGGTTATCGAAAAGAACGGCGATTGTGTCGGTTGGATATATATCGAGGATACGCAGGTGAATTATCCCGTTATGTATACTCCGAATGAGCCCCATAAATATATCGATAAAAGCTTTGATCTTAAATCGAGCTCTTACGGTGTTCCGTTTATTGAAGGTGACTGTACTCCTTATAGCAACCACGTTATAATTTACGGCCACCATATGAAAAACGGCTCGATGTTCGCGGCAATCAAAAAATACCGCGATAAAGAATTTTTCGATTCGCACCCGATTATAGAATACGAAACGCTTCAAGGCTGTAAAAAATACAGAGTGTTTGCAATGTGCGAAGTAAAATCAACAGATAAATGGTATAGCTTCTTGGATACCGAAAATACAAAGAATTTCGAAGCACAGTTCGAACGTATTTTGACTCGTGCGGTGCATAAATCTGACGTTGTTCCTACACAAGATAAACAGATATTAACACTATCTACCTGCCAGGGCGGAGATAATAGGGAAGCACGATTGATTCTGATAGCAATCGAAGAGTGATAATAAAAAGTCGGGCTTAAAAAGCTCGGCTTTTATTTTACCGGCTAATATACCAAAGGAAAAAACATAAAATAAAAACGGCAAGTTATTGAACTTGCCGTTTTATTGGTGCGGATGAAGGGACTTGAACCCACACGGTATTGCTACCACTAGAACCTGAATCTAGCGCGTCTGCCGATTCCGCCACATCCGCTTATTCGGTTTCGCAACCGAAGGATATTGTATAACAAAAAAGAAGTTTTGTCAATAGCAAAAATGTATTTACATCCTTTTTGCTTTGGGATCGTAAGGAAGGTATCCGTAGAATTTAAATATTAAATCATCGATCTGCTGGTGATGCTTGAATCCTTCGAGCCTTGCGAATTCCTTACCGTCTTCGAAAATGATCAACGTAGGGAATTCGGTGACGTTGTAACGATAAAATAGCTCCGGTACGTAGTCAATATCTGCAAACGCGACTATCATTTTACCGTCGAACCGATGGCAGTACCATTCAAGACAGCTGCACAGACGCAAGCTATCGATTAACCAATCGGCGCCGAAAGCCACCAATGCGGGAAGCTCGGACGGCAGAACGTAATCATCAAAGTTCCATGCATTTATTTTTAAAGGTTTAGCACGTTTGGGTCCGTCTTTGCCGAAAAGCATACTACGCCTCTTTGTAATAGAGCATACAGTGACAATATCCTTCGAAATTGGGGTCCTTGATCTGCTCTCTGAATTCCTTGCAAATGCACTTGTTATCTTCGCTCTTCTCTCTGCGGCAGGGGCAATAACCGCCGCTCTTTTCAAGCCCTTGCTTAACTATATTTACTATTTCGGTGTTTTCGTTATATCTTATCTTCATATATAACTCCGTTAAGCAATTCATTAATAATTTCTAAAATACATTTTATTATATTTTTTAAAATCTGTCAAGCGGAGCGATTGTGAATTTCAAAACTCTTTGATTAAAAGAGGGAAGTGAATCAAAGCGCAAAAAAACAGCCCGAAAAATATCGGGCTGTTGTATTTGGATATTAGCCGTTAACGAGCTTGTTGATTTCTTCTGCGAAGTTGTCTTCTTTCTTTTCGATACCTTCGCCTCTTTCATACTTGATGAAAGATACAATCTTGATGCTGCCGCCAAGTTCCTTAGCAACGTTTTCAGTGTACTTACCAACGGTAAGATCGCTATCCTTAACGTATTCCTGGTCAACCAAGCAGTTGTTGTCGTAGAACTTGCTGATTCTACCGATAACCATCTTTTCTTTAACTGCATCGGGCTTCTTAGCGAGGTTTTCGTCGTTTTCGATCTGGCTGAGAAGAATAGCCTTTTCGTTTTCGATAACAGAAGCGGGAACGGTATCTCTGTCAACGTAGCTGGGGCTCATTGCAGCGATCTGCATGCAAACGTTCTTTGCGTATTCAACGAAGGTTGCGCTTGCAGTGTCAACGTCGGTTTCGAACTTGGTAACAACGCCTGCGCTACCGCCGCCGTGGATATAGCAGCCGGTGGTGCCTTCGATGATATCGAAACGGCGGATGCTCATGTTTTCACCGATGGTGAAGATCATATTCTTGAGCTCTGCTTCAACGGTAACTTCGGTGCCGTCGAAATTAAGAGCGTTGAGTGCTGCGAGATCAGCGGGCTTGTTTGCAACGATAGTTCTGAGGATGCCCTTAACGAATTCCTGGAAGGAAGCGTTCTTTGCAACGAAGTCGGTTTCAGCGTTAACTTCGATAATAGCGGTAACGCCGTTTTCGGTGAGGATGTCAACAACGCCTTCAGCTGCGATTCTGTCAGCCTTCTTAGCTGCAACAGAGAGGCCCTTTTCGCGGAGATACTTAATAGCTTCGTCGAAGTTGCCGTCGGTTTCAACAAGTGCCTTTTTGCACTCCATCATACCGCAACCGGTCTTCTTGCGGAGCTCCATTACGTCTTTTGCGGAAATATTTGCCATTTTATTTTCCTCCTAAATTTTAGTTAATAAACAATTATTCAGCAGCGGATTCTTCTGCGTTTTCAGAGGAGTCGGTAAGCTGTTCGCCCTGCTTGCCTTCGATGATAGCGTCTGCGAGAGTGCCGGCAATAAGCTTGATAGCGCGGATAGCGTCATCGTTACCGGGGATAACGTAGTCAACTTCATCGGGATCGCAGTTGGTATCAACGATAGCTACAACGGGAATGCCGAGCTTTCTTGCTTCGTCAACAGCGTTCTTTTCCTTCTTGGGGTCAACAATGAAAATTGCAGAGGGAAGACCCTTCATATCCTTGATACCGCCAAGGTTCTTTTCGAGGTCGTTCATTTCCTTCTGAAGAGCTGCAACTTCCTTCTTGGGAAGAAGATCGAAGGTGCCGTCTTCTGCCATTTTGTTGAGGTTGTGAAGCTTCTGAATGGACTTCTTGATGGTTTTGAAGTTGGTGAGCATACCGCCGAGCCAACGTACGTTTACATAGTACATTTCGGAACGGAGTGCTTCTTCCTTGATTGCATCCTGTGCCTGCTTCTTGGTGCCGACAAAGAGGATGTTGCCGCCTTCTGCAGCGATGTCGCGAATGAAGAGATAAGCTTCTTCGATCTTCTTAACGGTTTTCTGAAGGTCGATGATGTAGATGCCGTTTCTCTCGGTGAAGATGTATTCAGCCATCTTCGGGTTCCATCTTCTCGTCTGGTGACCGAAATGTACACCTGCTTCGAGAAGCTGCTTCATGGATACTACTGCCATGTTTTTCTCCTTCGGGTTTTTACCCGCCACCGCATTTTGAATTTACCCGCCCAATAACACCAAACGGTGCACCCCGGCAAGGCATATACGGTGTGTGTATTTTTGCCTTTCGCAAAATCCTATGTATTTTACCACGAATTAAGCTAAAAATCAATATGTTTTCAATAAAAATATAGCTTATTTATGCCGATATTACAGCGTTTTTTTATTAAAAACATATAAAAACCGCCCAATGCTCAAGCAAAGGGCGGTTGATAACGAAAATGAAAGAATTTCGTTCTTTAGTTATTTGTTCTTCTTTATCGTTTTAATAAAGAGTATTCCGAAGAACGATACGCCGACAAACATTACGCAAATGGTAACAACCATCTGCCACGAAGATTCGTTTGTGTTTACGGTGTTGGCGACCGATTCTTCGTCAGCAACAGAGCTTTCCGATTCGGCGTTGTTTTCTGTGGTGGTTTCGGATTCGGTATTGTTTGCGTTTTCTTCATAGAATTTATAGCAATAATCCGCGATCCATTCTGCGTATTTTTGTTGTCCGTGTGCGGAAAGGTGAATGCCGTCCGCAGCAATGGTGATATTATCGAGATCGTTCTGTGCAAGCGAATTTATATCGATAAAGCCAAGCTTGTATTCTTCGGCAAGCTTTTTCACAACCTCGTTGTATTTATCGATATAGGTTTTGGTGCTTCCGTCTTCAAGCGTTTCGGAACCGCAGTAGTTCAAGCCGCTGTGAGTGTGATATTTCGGGTTAACGTCGTGAACTGCAACGAGTATGATGTCCGAACCGGTTGCTTTGATCTGCTCGATAATATTACGGTAATTTTCCTCGTATTTATCGATAGGGGTAAGATTCTTGTTCGAGCTTTCCTGGAAAGCCTGATCGTTCATACCGAAGTTGATAATTACAAGGTCGGGATTTTTTGCGATTACGTCGCTTTCGATTCTTTCAAGCGCCTGTGCGGTAACGTTGCCGCCTACGCCTGCGTTTATTACTTCGCCTCCGAATTCGCCGTAAAGCATCGAAACCCAACCGCCTGCAGCGGCAGTAATACTATCGCCGAACGCTACGATGGTTTTGTCCTTGAGAACACTGTTCAATGCTCGTTCGCTGACGATTCTGAAGGTGAATTCGGAAATTTCCGACGAGGATTTTGCGCCCTTTGCGTAGATTCTTGCCGTAAGGCAGGTGCCTATGCTGAGGTTCGAAGCGGAAACGGTTATTTTTGTTTCGGAGGTTTCTGCCGAATATACGGCGGAGCCGCTTATTGTTGCGGTGGTATTGGTTACGCTTATATAATATCCGTCTGCGCCTTCAACAGCTTCCCATTCAAGAGTAACGTCACCCTTTGTATATATGGTTTCGGTTGTTTTGAATTCGGGGGAAGAAAGCTGTTCGTTTATTTTCGGCTCATAACAGTTTTCGGGCTTTTCTTCGCAAACCTTAATAAACGCTTTGGTGGTAAAATCATCGGAGGAATAGTATTTCGAAAGGTTTCCTTCGTATTCGAAGGTGCCCTTTGCAAGATCTATGCCAACGAGATATACCTTTGTTCCGACAGGAATGTTTGCAAGGTTATTATAGGTGTTGTTAGCAACAGGATTCTGATAATTGGGCTTTCCAGCTTGACCGAGAGCAGGGTAGTCGTTGCCGGTGTTTACGGAAAGCGCAAAGCCGTTGGGAGGGATTACTGCTTCTTTGTTGGAGCCGGTGCCGACAGCTGTGTCGTAATACTTCAGAACATACGCACCGTCTTCGGCACTCCAATCGAAGATTGCAATTCTGCTCCAATCGTAACCGCCGCCTTTTGCGGTAACGGTTTTACCGAATGCGGGAGTAAGAATCATCGATTGACCTTCCGCAACAGATGAATTGATTGCGTTTATACCAAAGCTGTATTCGGGAGCTTTTTCCGAAGCGTTGGTCGGGTCATACGCTGTCAAATTCTTTTCGGGGGTACCTATCTTTATAAAGGATTCGCTTGAATAGCCGTCCTTGTACCATTCCTTGCCGTTGTTCTTCACAATGGCATTTAAAAGGTCGGTATTATAAAGATATGCCTTGTCACCCTTTTTGAGCGATGTTGCGAGTGTGCAGGAATCGGACACTGCTTTTGTAACATAATTGGGCTTCGAGGGAACACCTAAAGCAGGGTAGTCGTTACCCGTGTTACAGCAGTATACAAAACCGTTTTCGGGGATCACGGTATCCGCCTTCGAAGATCCCATAGCGGTATTGACGCTTTTGACTTCGAAGCATTTATCGCTTGAGTTCCATTCAAATACGACAACGTACCACCAGTCGAACGAGCCGTACGAGGATATGGTTCCGTTTGAAGAGGTCGAGTAAATTACACCCGTACCTTCAAGCAAGGAATAGTTTTCGTTTATGTGTGTAACGATAAGCTTTTGTGTTGCGGTGCCGTAATCTGCGGCTGTTGCGTATATACAGAATATAGGCAACAACAACACAAAACATAAAACTAAAGCAATTTTCTTCATAAATATCACCGAGAGCAATATTAGAGAAGAGTTTCGACAGGTCTACCTTCTTCCAAGCAGGCGAAAATGTATTCACAGCACATAAGGAAGCGGGGGTGATGGAAGGGACCCTTCCACATAGAACCCTTCTGGGTGTGAGAAACGGTGCCGTCCTTGTGGAGATAGCCGTACCATTCGCCGTATTCTTTATCTGCAAAGTGACCGAATGCATAGAAATGAGCTTTTTCGAACCATTTCCAGTATTTTTCGTCGCCGGTAATGCTGTATGCGAGAAGGGTAGCGATACAAGCTTCGTTGTGTACCCACCAAAGCTTCATATCGTGTTCGAGCTGTTCGCAGGGACGTCCGCTTACGTCGGTAAAGTAGATAAATCCGCCGTATTCCTTATCCCAGCCCCATTCGAGAGAAACGTCAAGAATCTTAAGAGCGTTTTCGAGGAGCTTCTTATCGCCGGTGTAGATTGCCTGATTCATAAGGAACCAGCTGTTTTCCATAGAGTGACCGGGGTTGATGGTTCTGCCTGCGGGGTTATCGATAAATTCGCCGTTGGGGCCAACTGTTTCAAGAACGCATCCGAGCTCGGGCTTGTAGTGGATGTTGATGATAATATCAGCCATTTCCTGAGCAACAGCGGTGTAATATTCAGCCTTTTCGGGATCTGCGCGGCGAAGAGTCTGAGCACTGCTGATAAGAACCATAGGATAGGAAACAGCACGGTCTTCTCTTGTAGAAGCGATTCCCTTGGGAGTGATCTTATAAGGATCGGTGCTGCCGTCGCGGAAGATGGAAAGCATCATTTCGAAGCATTCTTCTGCTTTTCTCAATGCTTCCTTGTCGCCCGACATAATGGAATACTCAGCCATAGAAAGAACGTAGAAGCTTTCGGTGAAGAAGTAACGGCGCTTTCTCAAAGGAAGACCTTCCTTGGTGAGAGTGAAATACATTCTTCCGTCTTCGTCTGCGATGTATTTATCGATGAAGTCCTTACCGAGCTTTGCAGCTTCTTCCCATTCGGGACGGATGCCGTAAAGATTGCAAAGATGCGAGAAGGTCCAAAGACATCTGCCCTGGAACCAGCCGGATTTATCGGAGTTGTACGCCTTTCCTTCGCGGTCTACGCTTGTGATATAGCCGCCGTTTTCTTTGTCGAGAAGGTCGCTGTTCATCCAGAAGGGGATACAGTCCTTCATAAGCTGATCGTTATAAAATTTGCGGTAGGATGCGAATGTTGCCTTATCCATAATTGTTTAACCTCTCTTGAAATTAATTTCTTATATTTTAACCTTAAATTTCCTTTATGTCAATAAAAATCTCTCTTTTTACTCAATGTAAATTGACAAAACTGTTTTGTGGTGCTATAATTGGTAAGAAAAACGCGAAAGGAACCTGTCGATGAAAAAGATATTGGTGCTTTTGGTCGCTGTGACTCTGTGCATATCGTTATGCTCGTGCGATACGATTTTGAAAAAGGCTAAATCCGCAGTTACAGGCGAACAAGAATCGGAAATGCCGGACGACTATATCGCAACGCTCGAAAACGAACAATTTACTTATGAGCTTTACGATTCTTACGTTAAACTAACTAAATACATCGCTCCCGAGGGCAGCGATACGATCGTATATATTCCTTCTGAAATTGACGGAAGACCGGTTACCTGCATAGGCTCTCTCTGCTTTTACGAAACCGAAAACGCAGTTACGCAGGTTATTATTTCTTCCTCTGTTACAACGATCGATGAAAATGCGTTTTATTACGTAGACGGAATAACCGAAATTACTATTCCGGATTCCGTTACGAAAATCGGTTCACGCGCTTTTGCGTGGTGCAATAATCTCGAAACGGTTACAATCGGAAGCGGTATCGAAGAAATTCCCGAATATTGCTTTAACCACTGCTCTTCGCTCAAAACCGTCAGCATTCCCGCACAGATTACGAAAATCAATACCCGTGCCTTTTCCTATTGCAACGCAATGACCGAAGTTGTAATTCCTCAAACAGTAACAGAGCTCGGAGAAAGAGTATTCGACTCCTGCTCGAATCTTGAATACGTTTATTTCGAAGGTGAATCTACCGTTTTGGGTAACGACGTTTTTGAAAAATGCGAAAAGAACGTCGTTATTTCAACCGAGTCCTCCTCTGCGAAAAAATATTGCGAGGATAACGGATTACGCTGGAGCACTTCAAAAGATATAGAAGCGATTGTCCCCGAAAACGAAGCATCTTCGGCAGTTTCCAAAGATGAAGCAACAAGTGTTGATAATTAAGTACCGATATACATTCTGAAAGGAATAAAAAACGATTATGAAACCCATTTCCCTTAACGAGATCAGAAAAAAGTATCTTGAATTTTTCGAGAGCAAAGGACATCTTTGCCTTAATTCTTTTCCTCTCGTTCCGCAGGACGATGATTCTCTCCTGCTTATAAATGCCGGTATGGCTCCGCTTAAAAAATATTTTACCGGTGAACGAGTTCCTCCCCGCAAGAGAGTGACCACCTGCCAGAAGTGTGTCAGAACCCTCGATATCGACAACGTTGGTAAGACTGCACGCCACGGCACGTTTTTTGAAATGCTCGGCAACTTTTCCTTCGGTGATTACTTCAAGGAAGAAGCAATTCCGTGGGCTTGGGAGTTTCTTACAAAGGTTATGGAAATTCCCGAAGACCGTCTTTATCCCAGCATCTATCTCGAAGACGATGAAGCGTTCGATATTTGGGTAAAGAACGGCATTCCCGCAGAACGCATAGTGCGTTTCGGCAAAGAAGACAACTTCTGGGAAATCGGTTCCGGTCCTTGCGGTCCCTGTTCCGAAATCTATTTCGACCGCGGTGAAAAGTACGGTTGCGGTAAGCCCGATTGTAAGGTAGGCTGTGACTGTGACAGATTTATCGAAGTTTGGAATATTGTTTTCACTCAGTTCGACAGCGACGGCGCAGGCACTTATACCCGTCTCGCTCATCCCAATATCGATACCGGTATGGGACTTGAACGCCTTGCTTGCGTAATGCAGGACGTAGGTAACCTCTTTGAAGTTGATACCAACAGAAGCATACTCGATAAGGTTTGCGCGCTTTGCGGTAAGGAATATCACGGAAGCGCCGCAGATAACGACGTTTCTATTCGTGTTATCACTGACCATATTAAAACCGCAACCTTCCTTATCGGCGACGGCGTTATTCCTTCCAACGAGGGAAGAGGCTATATTCTTCGCCGTGTATTGCGTCGTGCGGCTCGCCACGGCAGACTTTTAGGCATTAAGGGTACGTTCCTCGGCGAAGTTTGCGACGTTGTTATCGCAAATAACTGCGAAGCATATCCCGAGCTTGCAGAACGCAAGGAATATATTAAAAAGACTATCAAAGCCGAAGAAGACAGATTCGCACAAACACTCGATGCAGGCCTTGCGATACTCGAAAAGATGATCTCCGAAACCGAATCGAAGGGCGAAAAGACTCTCTCCGGTGAAAACGTGTTCAAGCTTTACGATACCTATGGATTCCCGATCGATCTCACAAAGGAAATTACCGAAGAAAAGGGAATTGCGGTTGATGAAGAATCCTTCCGTGCGCTTATGCTCGAGCAGAAGAAGCGTGCAAGAGAAGCAAGAGCGAATATCGATGCAGGCTGGGCGGGCGATACACTCGCTATGATCGACAAATCCAAAACAACGGAATTTATCGGTTATACCGAAAACGAATGCGACTGCGATATCGAATATATTATCTCCGACGGCGAAGACGTTGGCGTTCTTGCAGGCGGTAAGGCTACGATTATACTCGATAAAACGCCTTTCTATGCAGAAGGCGGCGGACAGATCGGCGACAAGGGCGTTATCGTTACCGCAAACGGCAAATTCGTTGTTGAAGATACACAGAAAACCCCCGAAGGACAATATCTCCATATCGGTTACGTTTCGGAAGGTACTGTCGAAAAGGGTAATGCAAAAGCAATAATTGACGTTGCGCGTCGTGAAGCTATAAGAAGAAATCACTCTTCTCTCCATTTGCTTCAGGCGGCGCTCAGAAAAGTACTTGGTACTCACGTTGAACAGGCAGGCTCTTACGTTACCGAAGAACGCGGCAGATTCGACTTTACTCACGGTTCCGCGCTCACCTTCGAAGAATTAACCGCAGTAGAATTGGCTGTCAATGAAGAAATACTTAAAAACAACGCGGTTGTTACCGAAGTAATGACTCCCGATGAAGCGAGAGCAAAGGGCGCAATGGCGTTGTTCGGAGAAAAATACGGTTCCTCCGTACGCGTTGTATCGATGGGCGAATTTTCGGTTGAGCTTTGCGGCGGTACTCACGTATCCGCAACCGGTTCGTTGGGCTTGTTCAGAATCGTTTCCGAATCTTCCGTAGCGGCAGGCGTAAGAAGAATAGAATGCCTTACAGGTATTAATACTTTTAACGCAATGCGTGCTCAGGAAAAGCTTCTCGAAGATGTTAAGAAGACCGTAAAGGCTGTAAGCAACGAAGATATTACCGCAAAGGCTGAACAGATAATTGCCGAAGGCAAAACTCTTAAAAAGGAAATTGAAGCATACAACCGCAAAGCCGCTTCCGAAGCAGTAGAAAAGGCTTACGATAACGCAGTATCTGTTAAGAGCGTTAAGCTTGTTCGTGCTTCTTTTGAAGGCGTTACGGTAGATGCATTGAGAGATACCGCAGATAAGATTGTTGCGAAGGACGAAAACGTAGTTTGCGTATTTGCAACGGTTAACGAAGGCAAGGTTCTTTTGGTTTCCGCTTGCGGTGCTGCGGCAGTTAAGAACGGCGCACATGCGGGCAATCTTTTGAAGGCTGTTTCGCCTATCGTAGGCGGCGGTGGCGGCGGACGTCCCAACAGCGCATCCTCCGGCGGTAAGGACGCTTCGAAGATTCCCGAAGCACTTTCCGAAGCAGAAAACGTACTTTCTTCTCAGATTAAATAAGGAGTAACTTGTATGGACTGTCTTTTTTGCAAAATCATAAACGGAGATATCCCCTCCGCAAAGGTTTACGAGGATGAAAACGTTCTTGCCTTCAAGGACATTAATCCGAATGCAAAGGTGCACGTTTTGGTTGTTCCGAAGACTCATATCGAGTCGATAGACTGCGTAGATGAATCTAATATCGAAGCGGTTGCGAATGTGATAAAGGCGATTCCCGTTGTCGCAAAGGAATGCGGCTTGGCAAACGGATACCGCGTTATTACAAACGTCGGCGAAGATGGCGGTCAGTCTGTTAAGCATATTCATTTTCATATTTTGGGTGGAGAAAAGCTTCCCGTAAAGCTTGCTTAATAACCCGAATGTTCAAGGAACGGGATCGTGTTTAAAAAACGTATTGTGGCATCGCTAATTTCATTATTTACGCTCGGTGTTGTGTTTGCTGTCTTTTTCAGAAATTATGACACGATATTTTTCCGTGCGCTTTTTGCGATAATGGCGATGATCTCGGTGTCTTTTGCGATCGTATCCCGTTTTTACAAAGGTATATCCTTGCCCAAAAACACTATGGCGGTGGCCCTTGCGGTCGCCGCCTTCACTTTTGGCGTAATGCGTGTTTCTCTGTTTAATATCGTATCCGGAGAAAAGCACGCATATAACGGAAAAAGCGATTCGATAGTCGCTTCTGTTTCCGAAGTTAATAACGGCTCTCTCGACGTTTCTGTCGAAGAAAGTGAAATCGGAATGGTCAAAGGAACCAAGGTCAGAATTTATTCCGATTCCGATACGAGTGAAATCCGCATCGGCGATAAAATCACAGCTGAGGTCAGATATAAAAGCACCTATGATTCCGATTTGTATTCCGAAAAGATAATGCTCACTTCTTCTGCACGAATTTCCTCGGTCGTTGCGGGTGAAGGGATACTGTATAGGATCAGAAACACCGTTTCGGATAATTCGGCAACTATATTTTCTGATTTTATATATGCGCCCTCTATTTCAAAAGCCGTTACTGCGGGGGATCGCACGGATCTTGATTCTTATATTTATGCCACTTTTCGTTCGGGCGGTGTTTCGCATATTCTCGCAATAAGCGGATTGCACATAACGTTGATCGTAATGACGTTTTATCGTTTATTGCTGTTTTTGTTGCGAAGAAGAAAGCCGAGCGCGATAATATCTTTGCTGTTGGCTTTCTTTTATACCGCGCTGGTAGGGTTCACGGCGGGTGCCGTCAGGGCGGCGATAATGATTGCTTTTCTACTTGTTTCCGAAATGACCTTTGTTCGTTCGGATGGAATAACTACGCTCTCGATAGCACTTTTCTTTCTGTTGTTTTTTAATCCGTATGCTATATGCTCGGTTGGGTTACAGCTATCTTTTTTGTGCACGTTGGGCATAATATTGGTAACCCCTTATATCAATACGCTCGAATCGATTGCCGCGGATAAACGCAAGGAACCGAGAAGAGTTGTTCGTATACTTACAAGAACGGGAATTTCCTTGCTGATTCCTGCAATAATTTCGTTTTCTTCATCGGTATTTTCGCTTCCCGTAATATTTACCAGATTCGATACCGTTTCGTATATATCGCCTATTACGAATATTCTGCTTGTTCCTTTTTTCTCTTACGCTATCGGTATTTCGATAATTGCGGTTATCGTTTCGTTGATCTCAATCCCTGTTTCTACGATAATTGCATATCCCGCAGGCATAATATTCGATGCTTCTACTTTTCTTAACGGTATTCTGTATGAATACGATATAGGCGTTGTTTCGGTCCGTTCTCCTTTTATGATACTTCCTTTGGTTGCGTCTGTTTTGATGATAGCGGTGTTGGTGTTTAAAATTAATAAACGCAGGAATTATTTTATTTTAACATCTGTATTCTTCGTTGTCGCAATGTCGATTTCCTGTGTTTTTGCGGAAATTTATTATTCGGGAGTTACGGTTTTTGAGTACGGAAGCGAGAACGGGGAATACGTATATTTCAAATCCTCGGAAGAGAATATTTATATCGACGTGAGCGGATATCTTCCTGACAGCGATATTGTTTTCGAACAGGGCGACGTTTCTTTGGATACGTATGTGATTACCAAATATGACGAGTATACGCTTAAACGGTTTGACTATATGAGCGGTTATCTTATGATTCACGAGATTTATGTGAAGAAACCGCAAAATATTTTCGAAATGGAAGCATATTTGCAAATAAAAGAGTTGGCAAACACAAGAAATTGTGATATAATTCAATATGAGAGTATATATTCAAAGGAAATAAGCGATAATTCCGCCGTTTATATGATTGGTGACGGGGTGGGAGCTTCGCACTTGATAGGAATCGATCACAACGGCACGAGTATTGCGGTTGTTTGCGGTGATTATCCCTATGCAATATCTGCAGATTATATTGTTTTGACAGATACATATACCGAAAGCGAATATATGCTGAATTCAAAAGAGAGTTTTATAAAGCAAAGCGTTGCCGAAAAATATAGCGGCAACTATATTGGATTCACACAGTATATTAATACCGTGCGGTTTGTCGGCCGCGTTGATGAAAGCGATTTTGTAGCTTATGAGTCTTGAAATATTAAAAAAGAAAATTAAAGAAAACGATCTTTCGGGAGTGTTTTTGTTTTGCGGCCCCGAAGAATACACAAAGGATCACTATGCGGGACTTATAAGAAAAAAGGTCGATTCTTCGCCGCTTCCCGAATTTAACCATATATATTTTAACGCTGCTTCCGATAAGCTCAGCGAACTTGAGGATGCGGTGTATTCATTGCCGTATATGTGGGAAAGCAAGCTTATAGAAATAACAGATATCGAATCGGCACGCATTACAGAAGCCGATGCAAGCGAATATTCACGAATATTTTCGGATATTCCCGAATATCTTACTGTTCTTATTGTTTTAAGAGCCGACGAACAAATCGAAGAAAGCAAAAACGCCAAAAACACTAAAGGCGGGATTTCTTCATTTATCGCCGCTGTAAAAGAAAATGGCATTGTTGTAGAATTCGAAACCGAAAAAGCCGATAAACTCGTTGCTTGGATAACCCGTCATTTCAATGCCAAAAACGTAAAATTCGATCCGCTCGTTCCGCGAGAAATAATAAACGTTTGCGGTACCGATATGTATATACTTCAAGGAGAGATTTTAAAGCTTACCGAAGTATATTCGGGAACACCTATCACCGTAGCCGACGTAAAGAAATACTGTTGCTCCAACAGCTCGTATAAATATTTCGATATTGCCGCCGCATTAAACAGGCGGGATATGGTTTCGGCAAAAAGAATATTGGAAAGCCTTGATCTCGGCAGAGACAAGCTTCCGCTTGCCGTCGGTTTTTTGGCAAAGAATTATTCGGAAATGTTGCTTGTGAGAATAGCGCTCGATTCCGGAAGAGGCTTTGATGCTCTTGCGAAGGATATGAAAATTCCGAGTTGGCGTATAAGCAAAATTGCACAGTCAATAGGTCAATCGGATATTAAAACACTTTCGTTTGCGATCAACGAGCTTGCCAATGCAGACACGAAAATCAAAAGCTTTCGCGGCGACCCCAAAAAAGTATTGGAATTGAGTTTTTACAGAATTTGCACCTATGGAAGAAAAGCTTAAATTAAAATATCCCGTTATTGTGGAGGGAAGATACGATAAAGCAAAAGTTTGTTTGGTTGTATCGACTCCCGTAATTACACTTGACGGTTTTCAAATTTTCAATAATCAAGAAAAGAAACTGCTGTTAATGCGTTTATCACGCGAAAACGGAGTAATTCTTTTGACAGACAGTGATAAAGCGGGTAATTTTATCAGGTCGAAGTTAAAAGGTATAATTAAGGGAACCATATATAATGTATATGTGCCCGCGGTCGAAGGCAAAGAGCGTAGAAAGAAAACCTTTTCGGCAGACGGCTTGCTCGGTGTCGAAGGAATAGATACCCAAATTATAAGAAAGGTTCTCGAGCCCTTTGCGGATAATAACGCTTTGGCAGTCGGAAACGTTTCGAAAACGCGTTTTTATGAAGACGGTTTTTCGGGAGGAACAGATTCGAGCAACAGACGCGCTAAGCTGGCAAGAGCTTTGAATCTTCCGTCAACGTTGTCTTCGAAAGCGTTATTGGAAGCTATTAATTTATTGATTACCGAAGAAGAGTACGAAAGAGCGGTAAAGAGTGTCAATGAAGAACAATAAAAAAGTTGGGATATATACGCTTGGATGCAGGGTTAATATGTATGAATCCTGCGCCATTGCCGAGCGCTTGAAGGAACGCGGATTTGAGGTTTCGCACGGCGGGGATTGTGATTATTATATTGTGAACACCTGCGCGGTTACCTCTGAAAGCGAACGTAAAAGCCGACAGCTTATAAGGCGTTGTGCATCGAAAGGCGAAGTGCTGGTCATCGGCTGTGCTTCTCAGCTCAATCCCGAATATCTGAATATACCCAACGTTATATATAATGGCGGAAACAGAAATAAAGCTCGAGTTGTCGACTTCCTCTGTGAAGAATGCGACGTAAACGGAAATGCTGTCGAGCCGATGACAAACGCGCCTTACGAACAGATGTATCTTAACGGCACCGACGAACTGTTTTCCGAATGTCGAGCATTTATAAAGATACAGGACGGCTGTAACGGAAAATGCACCTACTGTATTATTCCTACCTGCCGCGGCAGTGTTCGTTCGAGAGATTACGAAGATATAATGGCGGAAGCCGAGCGCTTGATCGAAAAGGGATATCAGGAAGTTATTCTTACCGGTATCGAGGTCGGTGCATATAATAAGCTCCCGCTTTATGAGCTTATAACCAAGGTTGCTTCGTTAGACGGCATTAAGCGTATTCGATTAGGCTCGTTGTCGCCCAATATTATCAACGATGCGTTTTTGAATTCGGTTTCCAAAAACGAAAAATTTATGCCTCATATACATTTGTCACTGCAATCCTGCAACGACAGAATTTTACGCTTGATGAAACGGCCTTATACAAAGAAAGATATTATCGAGCGTGTGAATGCGATAAGAAAATATATCCCGCAATGTATGATTTCTGCGGATATAATTGTCGGTTTCCCGGGTGAAACACACGAAGAATTTCTTGAAACGGTTGAGCTTTTAAAGGAATTAAAGATATTCCACGTCCATTCGTTCCCGTATTCCGAGCGCAGCGGTACGCCTGCGGCTTCTATGCCCGAAAGCATACCGAAAGACGTAAGAGCGAGAAGAAATACATATTTACTTTCCGAATGTGAAAAAGTAAGAAATGAAATGTTCGAATCGAAAATCGGTAATTCTCTTACGGTTCTCGTGGAAAAAATAGAAGATGGAGTGGCTAAGGGCCATTCGAATGAATTTATCGAAACTGAGTTTCCCGCAAGCGACGATATAACTGTCGGTTCGATAGTAAACGTAAAAATCAAATCCTATGGCGACGGCTGTGTTCGCGGTTGCTTTTAGTAGTTGGAGGTAGTTATGAACGATAACCTGAATATGAACGAAAATATAGAAAATGCAGAGGTTGTTGAACAGCCTCAAGTTTCTGAAGAAAAAAGCGAACGCATTTCGACTTTTTCCGAGAACTTGACTAACG
The DNA here is from genome assembly GCA_045636285.1 of Eubacteriales bacterium. Taxonomy (GTDB): domain Bacteria; phylum Bacillota; class Clostridia; order Oscillospirales; family CAG-382; genus Coliplasma. The sequence goes on along the minus strand of JAZTXJ010000093.1, from coordinate 19,249 downwards.
ATCTTTCGAACGGTCTTCATTCTGTGCTGTATAAAAAGATCGGTAATATGACAATAACCGACTCGCGCATTGCCGAGGTTTTTTCAGCTTTTCTAAAAGAGGTTGAATGCGGAAAAACCTTCAGAATTATCGATATTTTGAATACGGCAGAAGCGGTTGTCAAGAACGGCGAACCCAAAGAAAACGCAGGCAACCAGATTTATTGCTACGACCATATTAATATTGCGAATAAAAGCGTTTCTTCGAAGCTGTTAGCTAATTCTGTCGGCGGAATTTATACTTTATTTTCCATTCATAACGGCTTGGCGCTTGATATCGATTCTATCGGAAGCAGTGTTCCAGCGGCAGAAGCAAAGCGTTATTTGATCTTGCCTCCCAAAAAGGTTGAAAAATTTCTCGAAATTGCTCGCCATAACGAAATTCCCGTTTCGAAGGCAGGCGAGGTTATATCCGAAAACAAAATATATCTTGCGCGCAATAACGAAATCATAGCAGAAGTCGATAAAGCCGCTATGCAGGAAGATACCGCAATTTCTGTTGCACTTGGCACCGAATGTTATTCTGCATTCACTGCGGGCTATAATGCTGTCTGCTCGCTCGCTCTTTGTAACTGTGTCAGCGTGAATAACATTATACGCTTCGGCTTGGGTGATGATATTTCTTCGATTTGTGCAAAAGCGTTAGGTATATACAGCGCACTCACTTATTTGAAGACCTTACCGATCCGTATGGTCTATACGAACGAAAAAACCGTTTCGGTAGCGGTGTCGCGTCCTACCATTTGCGACGGAGATTATTTGTATTTACTCAAGCTTCGTAACGACGTCAACGGCTTGCCCGATAAGGCGCATTACGGTCAGCTATACTATTATCTTACCGAAAAAAAGAAAATGAATATAATAAAAGATGTCCTCCCGATAAGAGAGAACATCTCGAAGGTTATTCATCGTTTGTCGAGAACCGATCTCGAATACGTACCTCTTGCGCAACTGCCCGAAAATTGCTTCGGTGTAATAGTAAGCGTTGGCAGGGGAGAATCGGTTAACGGTGTTAAGTTAGGATATTTTAAAGGTAATCAATAATTTCACCGATACCGTTTAAGATAATATCGGGTGCGTTATCATCGTTGACGTCTTCGATCTTTGTCTCGCCGCTTAAAACCAGAACGGACATAAGACCGTTGTTTTTGCCGAGTGCGATATCGGTATAAAGGCGATCTCCGACAATAGCGGTTTCGCTAAACGGAACACCGAAGAGATTTGAAATCATATCAGCGGTTTCCTTATGGGGCTTGCCGAAATATTTCGGGGTTTTGTTTGTAGAGGCTGTTATCAATGCCGCAATAGCTCCGCTGTCAGGAATGAATCCGTTTTCGGTGGGACAGTTGTAGTCGGGATGCGTGCAATAGAATTCGGCGCCGTTTCTTATAAGATCGCATGAAATAACAAGCTTTTCATAGGTAAGCGTTGTATCGAAGGAGCTTACTACAATATTTGCGTTTTCGCTTATTTCGATTCCTGCTTCTTCAAACGATTTGTGCAATGCGGGCGTGCCGACGAGATATACGGGCTGACCGGGCTTGTTTTGCTTTAAGTACTCTATTGTAACGTCTCCGGCGGTTACAACGTCTTCACGCGTTGCGCCGAATCCCATACGGTTGAGCTTTTCAACATAGTTGTTCGGGTTTTTGGAAGCGTTATTTGTGAAAAACACGACTTTTTTACCCATCTTTCTTGCGGTATGGACAAACTCGATTGCACCGGGGAGAATCTTTTCTCCAAGATATATCGTGCCATCCATATCAAGAACAAAAAGGTTGATTCTTTTTAATTCTGACTTATTCATAACAGTTTCCTTTCGTGTACTTTTATTATATTATACTTATAAATCATATTTTTTCAATAGGCGGTTCAATTTATGGGCAGAAAATATTGTATCAGTGTAGATCTTGAAGGGCTTGCATGCGTTATAGGCAGTTACGGTCAAGGACTTGCCGACGGAAGCAAAAACTATGCTTTCGCTGCTCAGCAAGGCGCGCGAGAAGCTTCTGCCGCGGCGAACGCATTGTTCGACAGCGGTGCCGAAGAGGTATGGATTTGGGATTGTCATGGTACGGGACTGAATCTTGATTATACTGCTTTTGATAAAAGATGCAGGTTTATTCTTGGTGCAGGAAGCAGAAAGAGGTTTCCCGGTGTGGATAACAGCTTCGACGGCGTGCTTTTTATAGGTTATCATGCTTTTGATGCCGCAAATGCAACGCTTTCTCACGTTTATTCTTCTTCTACGTTTACTTCTCATATAATAAACGGCAAAGAAGTGGGAGAACTGCAAATAGATGCCGCTATCGCAGGCAAGAGAGGCGTTAAAACCATTTTTGTTTCATCGGACGATATTTGTGTCGCACAGGCGAAAGAAACATTCCCGTGGGCAAAAACGGTCGTTACGAAGCAAGCGCTTGCGTGGAACAGCTGTATAAGCAAGCATCCTGCCGCTGTATGCGAAGAGATTTATGCAGAGGTTACGAAAGCGGTCGAAGAGCTTGATAAAATGAAGGTATATACGATTGAAGAACCGCTTGAATTAACCGTTTCTTATAAGAGAATCGAATATGCTCAGGGGTGCAATCTTCGCAACCCCGATAATACGCGATTCGAAACAGTGGATGCCTATACCCGTAAAGGAACGCTTGCGGATATCGAGCATTATTTTGAATTCTGATTTTTGTTAAAAACGCTTTTTTGAAGGGATTCTGTTAAGATGTGTGCTGCCTCTAAAAAAGAAATGAAAGAAAAAATCAAAAAGCAAAAGTACGATCGTATGCGTTCTTTGCGAGTAGTAAAATATCTCGAGTATCCGTTTATATTGCCGGATAGTCCTGTTGAATTGGACGAGGGCTATATAGTTTCCGATATGGATACATACGACGTTTTTGCATCTTTTATTTTCAAAAACGTATCGGAGCGTCCGTTGCGTAAGCTGACAATACGTATTGCATGTTATTTGAATCAAAATATACCGTATACCAATATTGATTTCACCTATTCGCACGATGATCTCACCTTCGGCATAATAGCGAAGGATGACGTTAATCTTAAATTAAAGGAATCGAATGAGCGCGTTGCGATCGAAAAGAGCGAAACCTTTGGTTCGTGCGTTTATATTCCTTTGCCCGAAAGCTATTTCACAAAGATGGAAGTTATTTTGCTTTCTGCAGAATATGCGGGTGGGGACGTTGTTCAGCTGAATACACTCGTTGCAGGTAACAGCAAACGATATTCCGAATTGGATAATATCAGTAAAATCGTTTACACTCGCGTGAATATATACAAATCCGCAGAAGAGAAATTTCCCACAAAGGTTATCCCTCAATTTGGTAAAACCGTATGGCTTTGCTGTTGCGGAAACAAGAATCCCAATTCGAGCGACGTTTGCGAAAAGTGCGGAAGAGAAAAAGAGTGGCAGGAAAAATCTGTCAGCTCCGAAGTGCTTGAACAGACAAGAACCACAATGATAAACGATCCTCAGGAACGCGTACTGCACGATAAATCCAAGTTCAAGCAAAATAAATATCTTGAATCCGAGGAAGAAAACGAAAAGAAGATTCAGGAATACGAAAAGGCGATGAAGAACATTGCCTATGAAGAACAGCGCAAGCACCGTCGCCAGATTATGCTTATACCCAAAATACTTTTGGCTGTGGCGATATTCTATCTTGTTGTTTTGGCGTTAAAAATTGTTGAAGAATTTTTCTGGATGCCGGAGGAAACGGCTCAAACCGCCGCGACTGCGCTGATTAACTATTTTAAGCTATTATAAAGATTTATTTAAGGGAAGGGAGTATAATGGTAGGGAAGAAACGATTGCTTCGCATCACCGTCCCCCTTTCGGTGATGAATCATAATATACCCCAACCCCTTTAATCAAAGAGCGCACAACGTGCGCTCTTTGATTATGTTATTCAATATTTATCATTTCGATAAGCTTTATTACCGTAGGCGGCGGGGAAACGCTGTCGAGAGTACAGATACCGATGCTTCGTTCGGGAAGCGAGAAATCGGTATTCAGCCTAAATACGTTGCAGTTTGTCAGATCACCCGAAAATTCCTCGGTAATACAAGCTATACCGAGATTTTTGCTCGCGAAATCTACAAGAAGATCGTGAGAACCCAATTCAAATTCAGGGTTAAGCTTTATTCCGAATTTCGAAAAATATTCATCGGTGGTTTTACGCGTGTTGGATTTGGGCTCGAGCATAACCAAAGGAAGCTCGGATATCTGTTTCATGGTGAGCTTTTCGTCTTTAAGGTGTGCGTATTTATCGCCTGCAATAAAAATATCGTGCAGAGTTCCTGTTTTGCGTATTGTTATGCCGTTGTATTTCGAGCTGTCAATCGGAAGTGAAATAAAGGCTATATCGACTTTACCTGCATACAAACGTGATAAGGTTTCTTCTGTAACTCTGTTCACGATTTCTATTTTTATACCGGGGTATGTGCTATGGAATCGCGCAAGCTTATTGAGCAGAAAATGCCTTGTAATAGTATCGCCCGCGCCAATGCGAAGGCTTCCTTCATCAAGCGTCTTCATTCTCGAAAACAGGCTTTCTGCGTTTTCTATTTCTTCGATAGAGCGTCGTGCATAGCTAAACAGAAGTTCGCCATAGGCGGTAAGCTTTGCACCCTTTCGTCCGCGGGCGAACAAGGTTACACCTAGTTCTTCTTCGAGCGAACGGATTTGCTGGCTTACTGCACTTTGTGTTATAAATAATTGCTTCGCCGCTTCGGAAAAGCTTCCGCATATCGCGGCAGTATAAAACACTTTGTATTGTTCGAGCTTGACATTCATAAGAACACCTTATATATAACATTATTAATAATTGTTTGACTTATGTATAGGAATATAATATAATAGTAGAGGTAAAATGTCAATACCATTTTTGGAGGTAATTTAAAATGGATGAAAGACTTATTGGCACAGTTTCACGCGGTGTTAGAGCACCTATTATCCGTCAGGGCGATGATATTGCCGCTATCGTTGCAGAAAGCGTTCTTGCCGCTGCAGAAAGCGAAAATATCGAAATCAGAGATCGTGACGTTGTTGCCGTAACCGAAGCGGTTGTTGCTCGTGCTCAGGGTAACTATGCTTCTGTGGATCACATTGCTGAAGATATCAGAAATAAATTCCCCGAAGGAACCTTCGGCGTAATTTTCCCTATACTTTCGCGTAACCGTTTTGCAATTTGCCTTAAGGGTATTGCACGCGGTGCAAAGAAGATCGTTCTTATGCTTTCTTATCCTTCCGATGAAGTCGGTAATCATCTTATCGATTTCGATTCGCTTGATGCTGCAGGCGTTAATCCCTGGACCGACGTACTTACCGAAGCTAAGTACCGTGAGCTTTTCGGTATTGTAAAGCATCCCTTCACCGGTGTTGATTATATTGAATACTACCGCAATCTTATCGAATCTCAGGGTTGCGAAGCAGAAATCATTCTTGCTAACGATTGCCGCAAGGTTCTCGATTATACCGACTGTGTTCTTACCTGCGATATTCACACCCGCGTACGCAGCAAGCGTTTGCTTAAAGCTGCAGGCGCAAAGCGCGTTTTCGGTCTTGATGAAATTCTTACCGCTTCCGTTAACGGTTCCGGTTATAACGAAAATTATGGTTTGCTCGGCAGTAACAAGGCTACCGAAGATACCGTTAAGCTTTTCCCTCGTGAATGTCAGTCTGTTGTAGACAGCATTGCAAACACTCTTCTCGAAAAGACCGGCAAAAACGTCGAAGTGATGGTATACGGCGACGGTGCGTTCAAGGATCCCGTAGGAAAGATTTGGGAGCTTGCAGACCCTGTTGTTTCTCCCGCTTATACCAAAGGCCTTGAAGGTCAGCCCAACGAAGTTAAGCTTAAGTATCTTGCCGATAATGACTTTAAACATCTTTCGGGTAAAGAATTGAAGGATGCAATCAGCGAATATATTCGCAAGAAGGACGGCGATCTTGTAGGTCAGATGGTTTCTCAGGGTACTACTCCTCGCAGACTTACCGACCTTATCGGTTCGCTGTGCGACCTTACCTCCGGCAGTGGCGATAAGGGCACGCCTATCGTTTGGATTCAGGGTTATTTTGATAACTATACTGCATAATAATGCTTTTAAGAGCCGATGTGTTTGACATATCGGCTCTTTTTTCAACCTACGGTTGTCCTTTTGTAAAAATATACTCGCTTGAATTTTGTATTTATGCTCGCTATAATAATCTTGACATTATTCAAAGGAGAATTATTATGACGTTTTCGGAAATTTTTAAGTTTCATAGAAAAAGCTGCTCTTACACGCAGGAAGAAATTGCGGCGATACTTAACGTTACTTCGCAGGCGGTTTCGAAATGGGAAACGGGTAACGCAATGCCCGATATCACCCTGTTGGTGCCAATATCTCGCCTGTTTGGTATAACTACCGATGAATTGTTGGGGAACAATTATAAGGATTGCGAAGAAATTAATGATGAGTTATACGAAACGAGTGTTTCTAAAATCACCGCAGAAGAAAAGTATAAAAAGTATTTGGAAATGCTAAAGCTCTATCCTCACAGTGCCGACGTATACGCGCGATTGATTCAATGTGTTTATGCTATTTTGAAATTAAAAGGCAAAGGAATGAGCGCAGAAGAACGTGAGGACTATATTAAAGCGGCAGAGCGTTATTCTGAAAATATGCGAAAAGTCGGCGAAAGAAAAGGCGAAGATTATACCTTCTCGCACGGAATTATGGCACAAGTGTATATGTGTGTAGAAGAATACGAAAAAGCCGAAGGCGAAATTAATCATCTGCCGTATTGCAGATACGGCAAATCAAGAATGCTAGGGGATTTAAGGCAGCGTGAAAATAAATGGTCGGAAGCGTTGGAACAGTACCGTGAATCAATATCCGACGCTTTAAGGTGGCTGTGCTACGATATAGAATGCTCGGCATACTGTAATTGGAAACTAACCGACGATAATTCATATTCGATGAAGCTCTTTAAGCTCGAATATGACCTTATACATTTCTTGTATAACGATAATATGTTCCCGTTGCCCTTATCGGGTGAGTTGATCAACGCAAATCGTCAGTTGGCGGCACACTGTTCGAGAATAGGTGCTGTGGAAGATGCTTTTATGCATATCGAAGAAATGATACGACTTGCAGAAGAATACGAAAAACAATACGGGAAGAATTTCGAAACCGGATGTATTCTTTACCCGAATGCAATGCCGCCCTATGACAACAACAGAATCCCAAAAGGGTCTTTTAAAGGTCGTATATTAAAGGCATTGAATTGGAACGCTTTTGAATCTATCAGGAACGATGAACGTTTTAATAAGCTATTTGAACGCGCAGAGAAATTAAAATAAAAAAAGAGCCGCTAATGCGGCTCTTTAAATTATGCTAATCAGGTTGTGGGAAGGGGATAGAGGCTGTAATAAACCTTCTGGAGCTTTACTGCGAAAACAAAATCGTACCAAGTTTCATAAACCTGCTTGTAGGTGATTTCGGCTTCGCCTTCGCCTTCTTCGCCTTCGGCGCCTTCAGCGTCTTCGGTGGAGGTTTCGCCTTCTGCGCCTTCTTCGCCTTCGGCGGGCTTATCTTCTTCGAGATAACCCATATCGAAGAGCATTTCGTCGCGAGTCTTGCCAAGCTTTTCGGCATTTTCTTCGATAAATGCGTTGATAGCGGTTTCGATTTCAACGTTCATTTCCGCGATCATATTATCGGTATAAGCAACAAGCGCTTCTGCGATAAATTCATCGACTCTTGCCTGAATCTTGGGAGGAGCGTCGAATTTGAGCATATCTGCGAGTCTTGTCTGATATTCGTCGGAATTCTTGAGCTTTGCGAATTCTCTGTCGTATTCAGCGCTGTCGGAGATTTCGTCGATAGCGTCTTCGATTTCGCTTTCGAGGTTGCTCTGATAGATTTCTTCGATCATTTCATTCATTTCTTCTTTGGTGAAGTAATCGGTGAAATGTTCTTCAATATAATCTTCGGTAAGAGTTTCTTCAACCTTTGCGTTGATATCTTCGTCGGAAGCTTCGGGATCTTCAGCCTTGAACTGAGATTTGAGCTTGTTCTTGAGGTTGTTTTCTACACGGCCGTAGTATTCTTCGGTGATTTCTTCAGCGGTTTCTTTGTAAATCTGCGGACCCTTTGTTTTGGTGATCTGATCGCGCATACGTTCCGCGAACATGGGCTTGAGGAAGTTTTCTTCGAAGGTTTCATCAAGTCTGTATACGAAATCTTCGGTGATTTCTGCGGTAGCCTGGTTCAAGAATGCTTCGTAATCGAATTCGATTGCGGTACCGTTCAAGAGAGCGGGGTAGTATTTATCAACGACGGTGTTGATGATCTGAACGTAATCGGGTTCGTAAACATCAACTTCTTTTTCCTGTTCGATCATTTGACCGGGATTTTCGGGATCTTCAACTTCTACCTTTTCTTTATAGGTGAACTTGGTAAGCGAAGAAGTGAAGCCGAGAGAAGGAGAAACGATAGCGTCCTGATTCTGCTTGATATCGTTGTTCCACTTTTCGGGGTTTTCGCCCTTAAGAGTGTAGGTGATAAAGCAGTTGCCTGCGTGGTTGGGGTCGATGATGTAGCTGTCGTTAAGACGTTCAACCTGACCTTCGTCATCGAGTACGTAGTTTTCGTTTTCAACACCGTAGGTAAGAAGGTTCATAAGAGGCGCATCGGTATTGATGGTAGCCAAGATCTTCATAACGTCGGTGAGTTCGTCTGCAACTACATATTTGGAAACACAGAAAATGTTATCAATAGTGGTTTCGTTGGTTGCCAAGGGTGCAGAATAGAGGCTGAAATCGTATTCGTAACCGGTATCCTTAAGGTTAGCGGAGATGGAATCGATGTTGCCGGTTTCAATTCTTACAGCATAACGTGCGTTTTCATCTTCTTCGGTAGAAGCGCCGTCTGCAAGATAGTTCAAAGCCTGATATCTTGCGAGCATTGCGAAGTAGCTGGTAAATCTGCTGTTCTTATAAGCATCGATAACTTCGCCGTTATTATTGATCAAAGCAGGGAAGCCTTCGTTGCTGAGGAAGCTGAGGTCGGTAGCGATCTTTGCGCCCTTCAAGGGAACAACGTCGGGTTCGTTCTGTTCGATTTCTGCCAAATAATCCTGAAGGTCTTCAACGGTTTTAAGGGTGTTGGGGTCCTTGCCGTATTTGGAAAGAAGCTCTTTGTCGAATACGAGATAGGTGTATTCGCCGATAGCGTTGTTAACGGGTACGCCGTAGGTCTTCTTGTTCACCTTTGCCGCAGTGAAGAGGGTAGAGTGAATAGAAGATTTAAGAGCCTTCGCTTCGTTGTTTAACTGAGTATCGATATCTGCGAGCTTGCCACCTGTTGCAAGTTCGTAGTAGTTATCGTAGCCCTGTACGAGGAAGATGTCCAATCTCGGTTCATCGAGAGGAATATCTCCGCCTTCTTCGAGGATATCGAGAACGTCATCACCGGAGATAATATCAACGGAGGTTTCGTCGCCGGAAGCCGCGGAAGAGGTTTCCTTTTTCTTGTTCTTCTTTTCGAGCTGGTACGCTTCCATTTCGGCAAACTTATCTTCGATAAGCTTGTCGTACTGTTCTTCGGTAACCATTTCGAGCTTGAGGATTACGCCTAAGCGATAGAATAAAATTCTGTTGAGAGAGAGCTCTACTTGCTTGATTGCTTCGGGAGTCGTAGATTCTTCAACGATAGTGTAAAGAGTGTAAATACGAGCTTCCGTTTCGGAGAAGTCTGCTTCTTGTTGACAGGATGCAAACATCGGTGCAAGCAAAAGAAGAGACAGCAGAATACATAAGATGCCTTTTTTCATTAGGCGGTCCTCCTATAAATCTGTTATTTATACATAACGCCATTATACACTGTTTGGTCGATTATGTCAAGGTAGTTATATGAAATTTAGGTACAAGAAAACAGATATTTATTGGGATTTTTTTAAATAAAAACATATTATTATTTTTTTTGCTATTGCAAAAAGAAAAATAACAGATTATAATCCAAAAAAGAGGTGTTGTTATGACAGACAGAAAGATCAGAAGGCAATTTAAAAAAGCAATTCCGATTGAAACCGAGCGTTTAAATATACGCTACGTGTCGCAATCGGATGCCTATGATATGTATGAATATTCTTCTATTGATGAGGTTTGCAGGTATCTTTTATGGAGCCCTCATTTAAATATAGCGGCAACCGAAGGCTATATCGAATTTCTCGAAAAAAGGTATCTTCGCGGCTTATATGCGGATTGGGCAGTGGAATTAAAGGAAAACGGGAAAATGATTGGTACATGCGGCTTTGCTTCAATCGATTCCGAAGAAAATTCCTGCGAGATAGGATATGTTTTGTCGCCCTATTACAGAAAAAAGGGTTATATGACCGAAGCAGTCGAAGCGGTGCTTGCGCTTTCCTTTAAAGAGCTGGGGTTTGAAAAAGTAAAGCTGAGGATCATAAGGGAAAATACCGATTCGATAAAGCTTGCGGAAAGATTGGGTTTTACGCGTGATCCGTACGGAGAATATCCTCTGGAAATAAAAGGTGAAACGCGATACGTTATCGATTACATTTTATATAGAGAGCAATACGAAAAAAATGAAGCGGTTAAATAACCGCTTCGTTTTTTTGAGTTAATGTGGGCTTATATAGCTCTGGTAACCTTGCCGCTTCTAAGGCAGCGGGAGCAAACGTAAACGTGCTTAACGGTACCGTTGAGATTAGCCTTGACTCTTCTGATGTTGGGCTTCCAACTTCTGTTAGTTTTTCTGTGCGAGTGGGAAACGTTGCAACCGAACGTTACGCCCTTTCCGCAAACTGAACACTTTGCCATTTATTCCACCTCCACAAGATTTTGCGTAAAAATTCGAACAATTTAATATATAACACTTTTTGTGTTTTGTCAAGTCTTTTTTTGATTTTTGATAAATAATTATGTTAAATACTGTTTGCGAGCTTCGAAATATCGCCTGCACCCATTATTAAAAGCAGATCTCCGCTTTTTAATTCTGATTTAAGGTAATCTTTTACGCGTTCGAAGCTATCGAGATAAACGGCGCCTTCAATTTCTTTCGCGAGCAGTTCCGACGAAACTTCGGTTCCGCAAGCTTCTCTTGCCGCATAAAGAGGACAGAGAACAAGCAGATCAGCATCGGTGAACGAGAATTTGAAGTCTTCGAAGAGATCTCTTAAACGGGAATAGTTATGAGGCTGGAAAACGCATATAACTCTTCCGCGCGAAATAGCCTTTGCCGCGGCAAGTGTGACCTTGATTTCATCGGGGTGATGAGCGTAATCGTCATACACCTCTGCACCGCAAAAGCTTCCTTTATATTCGAAGCGTCTGCCAACGCCTGCATAGCTGTACAGACCCTTTACAATATCTTCTTTGGAAATTCCGTTAATATCGCACACGGCGACGACCGCTAAAGAATTGGATACATTGTGTTCACCGGGAGAAGAAAGCTTAAGCGACATAAAGAATTCGCCTTTTTTGAAAACATCGTACGTAGCAAACCCATTGGTGAATGATATATTTTGCGCGGAATAATCGGCTTCTTTATTGCCGCAGGAGCTGAACGTGACGTGTGTTCCTTTATATTCCTTTGCGGCAAGCACGGAATTTTCACAGTCGAAATTGTATACCGCATAGCCGTCCGTTCCGCTGTTGTTCATATACTTCGTGAAGGAATCGCGCATATGCTCAATTCCGCTGAAATAATCGGTGTGGTCGAGCTTGATGTTTAAAACCACGGCTATTTTGGGGAAGAAGGACAAAAAGCTGTCCTTGTATTCGCAAGCTTCGAAGACGAAGTTTTCATCCTTGCCGATTCTGTATGTCGAACCGACGTCGCGCATAACTGCACCGACAACAACCGTGGGATCGCACCCCAAGGCATTAAGAAGAACGTGACCGAGCATGCCGGTTGTCGTGGATTTACCGTGGGTACCCGCTACTGCAACAGAATTTTTGTAAAGCTTTGCGAGCGCACCGAGCACTTCGGCTCTCGAATAAAGCGGTTTTCCGCTTTTGAGAACCTCTTGCATAATAGGATGATCGTTTCCGAAAGCGGCAGAATATATAACGGCGCCGCAGTTTTCTAGCTGTGATGATTCGAAGTTATCGTATACCTTTATGCCGTTGGATTCGAGCTTATCGGTAACTTCGCCAAGGGTGCGGTCGTATCCCGAAATACTGTAGCCTTTTCCCGCGAGAATCATTGCGATAGCGGACATACTGATGCCGCCGATACCGAGAAAATACAGACCGGAATTCAGATTCAATTCGTTTATGTTCAATATATTCACCTACCGAATTTATACAATTAACTACGTTATTATAACACTTTTGGGAAATAAAATAAAGAGAAAATTACGCATAAGATAAATATTATTAAATATGCACATTGCATAGTGATGTTTTTTGTGTATAATTTTATAGTAAAGTAGAAAATAGACGAAATATTATAATGGAGACAGCTGATGATCAGAGAAGATTTGAGAAATATCGCCATAATCGCACACGTTGACCACGGTAAAACAACTTTGGTAGATGAAATGCTCAAGCAGGGCGGTGTATTTCGCGAGAATCAAGTTACGGAAGACAGAGTTATGGATAACAATGCTCTCGAACGTGAACGCGGAATTACTATATTGGCAAAGAATACGGCAATTCATTATAAAAACGTTAAGATAAACGTTATCGACACTCCCGGCCACGCAGACTTCGGCGGAGAGGTCGAAAGAATTCTTAAAATGGTTAACGGCGTTATTCTTCTCGTTGACGCCGCAGAGGGCCCCATGCCCCAGACGCGCTTTGTATTGCAGAGAGCACTCGAATTGAACCACAAGGTAATCGTTGTTGTTAATAAGATCGACCGTGCCGATGCACGTATCGAAGAGGTTATGGACGAGGTTCTCGAGCTCTTGTTCGATCTCGACGCAAGCGACGAACAGCTTGAAAGCCCCACTCTTTTCTGCTCGGGCAGAGCGGGCACAGCATCGCTTTCGCCTTATGAACAGGGCACTGACTTACAGCCCTTGTTCGAAACCATTCTTTCTCATATTCCCGCACCCGAAGGCGATCCCGAAGGTGAATTACAGCTTTTGGTTTCCTCTATCGACTACAACGAATACGTTGGTCGTATCGGCATAGGCAGAATCGAACGCGGTGCGATAAGACAAGGTCAGGAAGCCTTGATAACCAACTTCCACTCCAACGCCGCTCCGAAGAAAACAAAAATCGTTTCTCTTTATCAGATAGACGGCTTGAACCGTGTGCCTGTTCAGAATGCGACAATGGGCGATATTGTATGCTTCTCCGGTGCAGAAGACATTACTATCGGCGATACCATTACCTCCGTTGCTTGCCCCGAACCTCTTGAATTTGTCAAGGTTGGCGAGCCTACTATGGAAATGACCTTTTCTGTCAATGATTCTCCCTTTGCGGGTAGAGAAGGTAAGTTCGTTACTTCTCGCCAGCTTCGTGACAGACTCTTTAAAGAGCTTTTGAAAGACGTTTCGCTTCGTGTAAGCGAAGGCGATACCACCGATTGCTTTAACGTTGCGGGCCGCGGTGAAATGCATCTTTCGATACTTATCGAAAATATGCGCCGCGAAGGATTCGAGCTCTGCTGTTCTACACCTCGTGTTCTTTATAAAGAAATAGACGGTGTTAAATGTGAACCGTTTGAATTGGTTACCGCCGATGTACCCAACGATTATGTCGGAACGGTAGTTGAAGAATTGAGTCGCCGTAAGGGTGAGCTCTTACAGATGAACCCCAACGGTAACGGTACTCGTATGAGAATAGAATATTCTATTCCCGCACGCTGTCTTATCGGTTACAGAAGTATGTTTATGTCCGCAACCCGCGGCGAAGGTATTTTGAACAGCATTTTCGAAGGCTATAAGCCGTTCAAGGGAGAAATCCAGATCCGCTTTACCGGCTCGCTTATTGCAAGTGAAGACGGCGAAACCACCTCTTACGGTTGCTATAACTCGCAGGAACGCGGCAATTTGTTTGTATCCCCCGGTATGAATGTATATGAGGGAATGGTTGTAGGTATTAACCCCAAAGGCGAAGATATGGCAATAAATCCTTGCAAGAAGAAGCAGCTTACCGCTATTCGTTCCGCAGGTGCCGATGAAAAGCTTATTCTTACACCGCCTATTATTATGTCGCTCGAAGAAGCTATTGAATTTATCGCAGATGACGAGCTTATCGAGGTTACACCTCAATCGATTCGTATTCGCAAGCGTATTCTTAATAAGGAATTGCGTATGAAGGCGGAAAGCAGAGCAAAGAAAGCTGCTCAGAACAACTGATTTAGAAAAGACCACCTGATCGGGGGTCTTTCTGTTTTTTATTTATGACTATTTACTTTTTTGAGTAGAGCATTGTATTTGGAATTGTTTTCCAATACCTTAAAGGTATCGGAATTCAAGAAGTGTTTTAATCTTCCCGAAAGATCGGGGTAATTTGCATTGCCGTCGTGGCCGTAACCAAACGAATAATCACGCAGAAGAGGAATATCAAGTTGTTTCTTTTTGTTGAAGCTTTCGGCTTGATCCAGAATAAATGCAACACCTTCGTTAAGTAGTTTGATTGCTTCATCAATTCGTCCTAACTTTACAAGACATTCTGCCGGAAAGCGATACATAGGATAGTAATCGAAAACAAATGGGGGTCGGTATTTTTCTTCCATATACATCGTTTCAACCATATTGCGAAGAAAAGTGTAGCAATAAAGCGCGTCTTCGAGTCTTCCTTCTCGCATATACAAATTGCCGAGTGTAGCTACTTCGTGCCCTAATCTTGATGAAAGCGTGCATATATTATCATAACGATATGTTTTTTCTTCATCGCTCTTGGATGCCCGATATTTCAAATCCGCCATCAGAAAACTACGAATGTTTTCAATAGAATTCGGAAAAGTTTCTGCTAAAGCGTATGCGGCGTCCCAATTTTTTCGATATACGTAAATATCGATTAAATATCGTTTTGCTGACAATATATGTTCGACCGATGAACTGTATTTAACGACCAGCTCTGCCCAATGTATTATTTCATTTGAAAGCGAAATAATACCGTTATCTCCAATAATATCTTTTAATTCCGATTCGTTATTTTGCAGTATCATTGTTCCGAAAGCAGAAGCTTCTAACAATAATGTGGGATTGTTGGGATAGGTACGAATTGCATCACGATATTTTTCGAGTATAACTAGAGCAGTAGCGCCTTCATCCCCGTGTTTGCAACTATCATATATTTCATAAATTTCTTTAAGACGAGAATTTACTTCATTTTCGTGTTCTATGCCGTATGTACCAAACAAAACATCTGTCGTAACTCCAAACAGATTTGCGAGCGGCACAACTTGCGAGATGTCCGGCATAGCGGTATTGTTTTCCCACTTTGAAACGGCAGGTGCGGATATGCCTAAATGCTCTGCAAGTTCTTCCTGAGTAAGATTTCGTTCTTTTCGTAAGCGCTTTATTATTTGTCCCATTGTTTCTGCCATGTCTTATGACCTCCAATCATTAATTCGGTACCGTGTATAGATTATGGCATAGGAACTTTAAAAGTTGAAGACACTAAATCGCAACTTGAAATTAACCGTAGGTTAAGTACGAATACCGTTCAATCGCTTTCTATGTTATCGATAATGCCGTTGGATAATTATTTCTTGATGAATTTTAAATGATTAAAAAAGGCGATTTGTCTGTATTCTTCCATTTCAGCGACTTTGATTTCTAACTCGAGCATATTTTCATACCATTCGTCGGTATATTTTATATCGTTATTTGAAGATAAGCCGTAAAATGCTCGTACACCAAAAGTTTTTTGATGGTCTAATCCTTGGATTTTCATTAATTGGATCAGCGTTTCGTTAGAAAAGGAGTCGCGTTTGCCAAACATACTGTCTATTGAAGCTTCGTTTTTTATAAGTTCAAGCGCTTCTTTCGGAGAATCCGAAAAGACGGCGGTTGCGATTATTCGCCCTGCCTTATTGTGCTTGACAATAGAGAGTATTCCGTTCGGTTTAAGTAAACGCGCGAGCTCCGGAATTATTTCTTCTTTGCTTGGAACATATTCCAAAACGTTGTGACAAATTATATAGTCGAAGCATTCATCGGGCAATTCTTTGATTTCCGAATGAGAATCGATAACAGAATATTTGTTGGTGATAACTCTGTGCATTAACATATCGGGATTTGGCTCGTAAGCGGTTACGTTATGATGTTTTGCGTACTGATTGGCGGTTACACAGAATCCTGCGCCATAGTCGAGTATATCAAGTTTTTTATCGCTGTTGATTTCAAGCTGTGAAAAAACAATGTCGTAAAATATTCTACCGTACGGTTTTTCGATAAGGCTTCTGTAATCATTAATAGAACTAGGCATAATTATCTCCTGTAAAAAGAAGTTATGATACACGACCATAACTTCTTTTTCGTTATTATCCTCTTTCGGCGATTATATCCATCATTTCGCCGACGTTTTTCATCGAGCTGACTTCTTTCATA
The DNA here is from genome assembly GCA_045636285.1 of Eubacteriales bacterium. Classification (GTDB taxonomy): domain Bacteria; phylum Bacillota; class Clostridia; order Oscillospirales; family CAG-382; genus Coliplasma. The sequence goes on along the minus strand of JAZTXJ010000093.1, from coordinate 2,671 downwards.
GTGAATTTAACGCCGAATTCACGTTCAACTGCCGCGATGAGTCTTATATGCTCAAGGCTATCCCAATCTTCGATATCATCTGCGGTGGTATCTCTGTCGACAGTGATATCTTCGTCATCGAAAACGTTCTGGAATACTTCGTTGAGTCTTTCGTTAATGTTGTTAGCCATTTTATTCCTCCGTGTTTACTTTTATAACGTTGTTTTTATTTTCATAGTTTTCGGTAGAAAGGATCCATTCGGTTGTTCCGTCTTCGGCTTCTAAAACCTTTTCAAATCCGAAATCGGCGAATAGATTTTTAACCATTCCGTTCTTTGCGGTGGGGTAATAGTGACCGATAATCTTGCTTAATCCGCGGGCCTTGCATTCCGAAACAAGTGTATCGAGCATTGCGTATTCTATATTCTTTTTAAGAACGCGGCAGCTCATAAGCCACAATTCGATATCGCATACGTCGTCTTTGATTTCGCCTATAACCACCGATACTACACCGTTATCACCGAACATATCGGCAAGCTTTCCGTAGAGCGTTATATGCTTTCCGTCTTCGACAGCGGATTCGATTTCCTGCTGTGTGTAGCGCTTTGTGGTAAGATTGAATTGGTTTGACTTGTTTGTGAGCTGAGTTATACGCTGCATATAAACCGGCGCAAACGGCTTGATTTCGGCTTTCATATCAAGACTTAACAGATATTCGTTATAGTCTGTGAATTCGGTCGACATTTCGGCGCGTTTGACGTTGGCTTTATACATTTCGTTTCTCTTAAGGTCGTCGGAAGAGAAGTTGGTTACTTCGAAATAACCGTTTCTGTCAATCGTGCGAATATAGTCAGAGGGGTTATCCATTAAAGGAACTGCAATGCCTTTGATGCTTCGTTCGACCAACGCGCGTTCGGTAGGATTATCGTCCGCAAATACGAACGAATCTACTCCGAGATCCATTTCCGAAGCGGTTGCGGCGAGGTTTCTGTCCTTTGTTTCCCAATTTGCTTTGATAACTATAAAATCATCGGGGCGAAGGACACCGTCGGGGTGATTTAATCCCGCAATAGCGTTTTCGTGATCGTTTTTAGAAGCAACCGTGAGCATAATACCGATACTCTTTTGCTTCTTTACGTATTCCTGAAACGCTTTGAAGCATTCTGCGGTTGCGGTTTCTTCGCCTATTTCGATTCCTTCTACTCCGTCGTCACCTACAACGCCGCCCCAAAGTGTATTATCGAGATCGAGCGCAAGAACCTTTTTGTTTTTGCCGAAGAGCGATTTGATAATATGGGAAAGATTGTATGCAACGTGGGGAACCGCTTCGAGCGAGCAGGCGTATTTATACATATACCAAGCCTGATCGTCGTACCATTTATCCAAACCGAAGCAGGAAGCCACATAGTTTATATCACAGATATAAAAGCCCTGGTTATTAGCGGCGTATTCGGCAAAACGTGCGTTTAATCGGTTGATAAAGTTTACGGCACCGTGGCAATCAAAAGCATCGCGGTTACCGAACAGACGGTACGGCGGGAGCTCGAAATTGTTCTGGATTGTCGGGCAGGAGTATTCTTGCGAAAGCTTTTGCCACATTTTTTCGTAATACGAATAGCGTTCGTTGAGCTTTGCGTTGATTTCTTCGCTCGTGTCGCTTACTTCGGGAACAAAGGAAGCGATATTACGATAGCTTGTGTGGATATAGATAATATCGGGCGAAAACTCCTTTAATTCGGGATTTTCGAACATTGCATCTTGCCAGAAGCGGTTGTATTCCGATTCATAAAAGCAAGGTTCGATTCCTTCTGCAAGAAGAAAAACTTCTAACGTTTTGATAAAATCGTTTGTTGTGGAGCCGCCTAAAACAGCAATATTCTTTTTAATGCGTTTGGTTCCGTCTGCCAAAAGCTCGCGTCTTGTTCTTTTTCTGTGTGCTGTAAGGGCATCAAAGTCAAAAGGAAAATCTGTTTTAGACATAGTGAACTCCTTAATAATTCAAAAGCTTGGTGATGTAGTTTTTGGTATCTCCGGCGATTGCGTGAGAGGACATTGCGAAGCATACGTCGGTGATGCCGTACTCCTGAATGAATTCTTTTGCGTTTTCTTGGAATTTTCTGATATCGGCAATATAAACCTCTTCGAAGGAAGAGAGAACGTACGGTGCGAGAGCGTTACCGTAGCTGTTTTTGAAGATAAGAAGCTTTCTGCCGTTTGCAATATCGGATTTGATGTGTGCGGTGTAAGCATCGCCGTGCATAAATTTGGTATAACCGCTCGAGGAAGAAAAGAGAGTCATACCTGTTTTGGGGTTTGTAAGTCCTGATGCGCTGTAATATGTAACGGTGTGCTGACGCGAAGGTACGTACCAATAAACGTCATCGGGGTCGTTACCGAGAACAGATACATATCTTACAAGCGAGCCCTTGAAACATTTTTCCTTATACTGTTCGGTATAGGTGGAAAGATCATCAAAGGGTGCACCTGCGACCTTTGCGAGTGCTTCTGCGGCATAATAGCCTGCGAGTCCGGTCCAGTGGAAGTCGGTTCTGAAGTAGAGATATTCATCGGTGTGCGCGCCGAGTGCCGCGAGCGTGTCGACGTATTTTACATCAACAAGGTTATCTCTGATTCCGCCATAGAAGTTAACGTGGGCGGTAATAGAGCTTGCGTACTTTTCGGGGGCATAAAA
>JAZTXJ010000092.1:0-3861 GCA_045636285.1 Eubacteriales bacterium | reverse complement strand
TTTAAGCATTTCGTTTGTTTCCATAGCGTTTTCCTGTTTTTGTTACGTGAATTCACTCTACACCCATATAGTCGGTCAAGGTCTTTAAAGGTTAGCGGGATTTTGTAAAAGTTTTTTTAAGAGAGCGAGAGAGAGCTTTTTTAAAAAGTTCTCTCTCGAATAAAACGTGTTATTATAAATTCAAAATATATTCCTCGGCGGAGCGTACGCCGTCTATCGCGGCAGAGATTATTCCGCCCGCGTAGCCCGCGCCCTCACCGAGAGGGTAGACGCCTTTTATATTGCTTTGCCTGTCGTCGAAGCGCTTTATGCGTATCGGCGAGCTGGTACGGCTTTCGACCGCGGTTATAATCGCACTTTCGCAATCGAAGCCCTTTATTTTCTTTCCGAATTCGCGCAGTGCTTCGCGGAAGGAATCGTTGATTTCTTTTGAAAACAGCTTCGAAATATCGCAATATTTAACCCCGCGCGGATAGGTGGGGGTAATATCGCTTTCGGCTTTGCCGAGCCCCAAATATTCACCGACAGTCGTTGCGGGTGCGGTAAAATCGTTTCCGCCGAGCTCGAACGCGGCTCTTTCAAGCCGTTCACGGTAATCGTAGCCCGCAAAAATACCTTCGCCTATATCCGAGGGCAATATTTCGCAAAGAATCGCGCTGTTTGCGTTTCTTCCGTCGCGCGCGTGGTAGCTCATACCGTTTGTAACAAGCCTGCAGTTTTCGCTTGCCGCCGCAACGACGTGACCGCCGGGGCACATACAAAAGCTGTAAACCGTTCTGCCGGTTTTGCAATGGGTAAAAAGCTTGTATTCGGCAGGCGGTAAAAAGCGTAAATCGCCGTTTTTGCCGTACTGTGCAATATCAATTTCGCTTTGAAGGTGCTCGATACGGAAGCCGACCGAAAACGGCTTTTGCTCGATTTCCGCGCCGTGAGAAAAGAGCATTTCGGCAATGTTGCGCGCCGATTGACCGGTTGCGAGAAACAGAGTATCGGCTTCGATAGCTCCGTTCGAGGTTATAACCGAGGAAAGCGCGCCGTTTTCCGAAACGATGTCCAAAAGCTGAGTTTCGAACCTTATTTCGCCGCCGAGTGCGATAATTTCGTTGCGTATGTTGGCGACAACGCCTCTCAAAAGATCGGTTCCGATATGCGGCTTTGCGTTGTAAAGCGTTTCTTTGGGTGCGCCTGCGTTTACAAGCTCGCGCAGGACAAACTGACCGCGGAAGGATTTATCCTTTATAAGCGTGTTCAGCTTACCGTCGGAAAAAGCTCCCGCACCGCCTTCGCCGTATTGAATATTCGAATTTTCGTTAAGCTCGCCGCCGCCGAAAAATATATCGACGTCGCGCACGCGTTCATCGACCCTTTTTCCGCGTTCAAGCACGATCGGCTTAAACCCCGCTCTTGCCAAGCAGAGCGCGGCAAAAATACCCGCGGGTCCGAATCCTGCAACGACAGGACGTTTGCTCGGCGCTTTTTCGGGCGTGGGAAAGCGGTATTCTTCTTCGGCAGGCGCGACAGTGCCGCCGCTTTGCTTTGCAAGCTTTTCTTCGTCGAGACCGTTTGCGAAAATATCGACGGTATAGACGAACTTTGCTTTGCCGCGGCGTGCGTCGAGCGACCTTTTGCGTATTTCGTAATCAAAGCTCCCTATCGGCAGACCGAGCGCTTTTGCAAGGTGTGCTTCAAGAGGAAGAGCGTCCTCGCGCGGAGAACGCTCTAACGTTAATTTTATCATTACTTAAGATTGTTCTTTTCGAGCCAAGCAACGTAATCCTGATAAAGCTTGACCGAATCGGGATGTCCCATATATGCGGTGGTACCGGGCTTGTTGAACATACCCTGATACTGATAAATAAGAATTTCGTCAACGTAGGGCGAAATGCTCTTGATCTGGCGGTCGATACGTTCCATATCTGCCGCATAGAGCGCACTTCTGTAAACGTCGCCTTCGAATTCGAACACTTCCATATCTGCCCAGAGAGCGCCTCTGCCTGCTTTATCGTGAGCCTTGCGGAGTGCTTCGTAGAACGCGGGGGTTTCTTCGGGCTTGGATTTGCGAACGCCGATTTCGTCCTGATAAGCGATAATATCGCAATCGAGGCTTTCGAGCTGTGCAACATACTTATCGTCTGCGATAAGGTGGTTGGTGCCATAGGGCGCGATAAGCATTTTGAGCTTGGGATCGATAGTTCTTGCGAACGCCGAATAGGTGTTTACGTATTTAATGAACTGATCGTCGTAATAGGGATAAATGCCGGTTTCATCGGGGAGATACCAGCCGTAGAAGGATTCGTGGTGGCCGTACTGTGCATAAACCTGCTCCATAGCTCTGAATGCGCGTGCGGTAACCTCGGGGCTTATCATATTATTGATGGTCTGAGTCCATACGCCGTAATATCCGCAGGAAACGAAAACCTTAATGCCGTTTCTGTCCGCAGCGCGCAAAAGTGCGCCCATCGGGTCCTTCGCGCCCATATTATAGAAGGGATAAATATCGGTGTTGAAATATGCAAAAGCGTCGTTTTCATAAACCTGAGCGGTGGTAAGAAGAACGATATACTTCATACCGAGGCCTGCGATTTCGTCTACCTTTGCTTCCCACTGTTCATCGGTGAACCAACGGCAGATAGGGTTCCAATATTTTCCTTCGGGAATGTTGTGGTGCTGAAATTCAAACCAAGTACCGGTAATTTTTTTAAGCATAGAAAATATTTCCTTTCCTGCAATAAATATCTTGACTTTAGAATAACATTTTACTTTGCTTTTTTCAATAGTTTTTTGCAAAAACGGTTGCGTATATGAGAAAAATAAATTATAATAAAGAAAAAATCGGGAGATAAACAGATGAAAAAACTCGTTTCTTTGGCTTTGGCTGTGCTGATGGCTTTAACCTGCCTGCCCCTGTGCGCGCTTTCCGAGGAAGAAGCGCTTACCGTTATCGCGTTTGGCGACAGCATTACCGCGGCGGATAAATGGCAAAAGCATATCGAAAAGGAGCAGGGTATCGATATAATCAACGCGGGTGTCGGCGGCGATACCACGAACACCGCAAAAGCGCGCTTTAAAAAGGACGTGCTCAACAAATCGCCCGATATTGTGCTTATAAGTCTTGGCGTTAATGACTGCGCGATAGATATGGCACGCTACGTAACGCTTGAGGATTACAAGGCGAATATGGCTTATTTTATCGACGAATGTAAAAAAATCGGTGCAAAGGTTATCGTGAATATCCCCACGCCCGTTGTCGATGAGCAATACCTTACCCGTCACGAATCCGAACCCTTCGAGCCCTACGGCGGCCCGAACGGTATCGTTTCGATCTATGCCGAAGCCTGCCGCGAGGTCGCACGCGAAAAGAACGTTGTTTTTGCCGACCTTAACGCCGTTTTTCTTGCAATCGACGGTTACGGCAAATATTTCCCCGACGGCGTTCACCCCAGCGATACGGGTTATAAAATGTACGGAGAAGCGGTGCTCGACGTTTACGAGCGCTTGTGGCTCGGCGACGTTAACGACGACGGAGCTGTAAACCAGTACGACTACGTTCTTGTAAAGCGCAAATATTTCGGAACCTTTTCGCTTAACGAAAAGCAATCAAAGCGCGCCGACGCGAATTGCGACGGGGTCGTAAACCAGTACGATTACGTTCTTATAAGCCGCGCGTATTTCGGCACCTATACGCTTTTGGGTAATTAAAACACAAAAAGAGCTGTGCAACGACAGCTCTTTTTTGCTTTAAAATTCCTTGTGAAGTATCGGCGATATGCGTTTATAAATAAGCGCCGTGATAACCGAGCACGCGATACCCTTTATAAGATTAAAGGGCACGGTTGCAAAGAGAATAAGGCTTGAAAGATC
>JAZTXJ010000091.1:0-8614 GCA_045636285.1 Eubacteriales bacterium | reverse complement strand
CGTTTTCGACAAGGTTCATAATCGCCTGCGCGCCCTCTGCTTTACTGCTTGCGATAAAGTACGCGATAACCGCAACGACAAGCACGACCGCTCTGCCCACCCAAAGAGTTTCTTTGTCGGTCGCCTTCTTGCGAAGGATAGGCTTATATATATCCGAGGTGAACGAGGACGATGCGACGAGAAGCTGGCTGTCTGCCGTGGACATCGAAGCCGCGATGATAGCCGAAAGAAGAAGTCCTGCGATAAACGAGGGGAAGAGCATTCTCGAAAGCTCGACAAATACCATACTCTGATTGCTTTCCGCAAGAAGCGTTTCGCCGATAAGCATTCTGCCGAACACTGCGATAAAGATTACCGCAACAAGCGCAAGCACAACCCAGATGATCGCAACGATCGAGGATTTTTTAACCATAGAGGGCTTTTCGATCGCCATAAAGCGAACAAGAATGTGAGGCATTCCGAAATAGCCCAAGCCCCAAGCAAGTCCGCTTGCGATTTCCGTGGGGGGAGCCGAGAAGAGATCGCCGACAAAGCTGTAAACCGTACCGTCGTTCGCGGTGATCGCGGTTTCGAGCAGGGTTTTATCGAGATCCTTCGTGAGCACGATAATGATCGGCACTGCGAGAACGGCAACGATCATAAGCATACCTTGGAAAAAGTCGGTCCAGCAAACCGCTTTATATCCGCCGAGGAAGGTATATACGATAAGTATAGCCGCGAAAATAAGCATTGCGGTGCTTTTTTCGATATTGAACATAGAGGTAAACACGTTTGCGCCCGCAACAAACGCCGAAGCGACGTAAAGCGTGAAGCAAACAAGGAAAACTACCGCGCAAACAACCTGCAAAACCTTGCTTTTTGTTGCAAAGCGGTTGGAAAGATACTGCGGAAGCGTTATCGAATCGTTTGCCGCCTGCGAAAAACGGCGCAATCTTTTCGCAACGAGAATCCAGTTAAGCGCAGTACCGAGCGCAAGACCGATACCGATCCACGCCTGTCCCAAGCCAAACGCGAGCACGCTTCCGGGCAAGCCCATCAAAAGCCACGCCGACATATCCGAAGCCTGCGCGCTCATTGCGGTTACCCACGGGCCCATTTTTCTGCCGCCGAGGAAATAGTCCTTGTCTGTTTTGCTCTTTGAGCGAAGGAAGAACACTACGCCGATCGAAAGCATAGCGATGAAATAAATTATCAATGCCAGAACTTCATAATTCATAGCAATACCTCTCTTTCGATAATTTCTTATCGATTTTTTAACTGTTTTAAGTTAGTATATCACACTTTTTGCGAAAACGCAATAGCGTTTTATCATCTTATCCGAATAAAGTGACGTTTGTACGCAAAAAAATAACCGCTCGACAGAATTTGCCCGCCTGCGGGCGGAGCGGTGGCGGGCTCTGACAGTCCACCGGACTGTCATTCACTCCCCGCCCTTCGATTCCCTACATCTTTGTAATCCAAAAGAAAAAACACCGCGAGGGTGTTTTGTTCTTTTGGAGCAAGCGACGGGAATCTCCGTTCGCTTTCAAGGCTTACCGCTTTGCTCCGCACGCTCTCGCCTTTTCGCTCTCTACCCTGTGGCTAAAAAAACAGTTCCCCGAACTGTTTTTTACGCCCTTCGATTCCCTACATCTTTGTAATCCAAAAGAAAAAACACCGCGAGGGTGTTTTGTTCTTTTGGAGCAAGCGACGGGAATCGAACCCGCACAGTCAGCTTGGGAAGCTGAAGTTCTGCCACTAAACTACGCCTGCATTAGTGTGTGAATTATACCGCAAAGCTATTTGTTTGTCAAGACAGAGCCAAGCCGTTCCTCTGCGATTGCGCCAAAAATATGTTGACAATATTCGACAAGCGTGGTATAATACCGAAAAAATACGGAGGTATATTTATGAACGAAAACTTTGATCCGAATTTCACCGAAGACACCGCGGCTTCGGCGCCTTCTTCCGCGCAACCGATCGCTCAACCCAACGAAAACGTTCTTGCGGGCATTGTAGGCGCCTTTCTTTTCTCGCTTGCAGGCGGTATTGTGTGGTTTGTGCTTTATCAAATCGGCTTTCTTGCCGCAATAAGCGGTATTATCGGCGTTGTCTGTGCAATTAAGGGCTACGCAATCTTCGGCAAGCGCGAAAGCGTTAAGGGCGTTATCATTTCGACCGTTCTTGCCTTCCTCGTTATCGTTGCCGCTTGGTATCTCTGCCTTTCCTATGACGTTTACAAGGCTTATCAGGATGGGTTTGCTAACGGCGAGGTCGATTTCACGCTTACCTTTGCCGAATCTGTGCGTGCAGGCTATCTCTTCCTCGTTGAAGATGCCGAAATCGCAATCGACTATCTCAAAGACCTCGCTATCGGCTTGATCTTCTGCGTTATCGGCGCGTTCGGCTACGTTAAAGCCGCAATCGGCAAAGCAAAGAACGCTTAATTCCCTAAATAAAAAAGGACGAGCTCGCACTCGTCCTTTCAGTTTGCAGACAAAGTCTGCAAACTGAAGCAGACTGAGAGAAATGAGGGTAGTTTTGAAGTGTGGGGTCCCCGAAAATGCTTGCATTTTTGGGGTATCAATAACGAGCGTCGGCGTAGAAATCTACGACAGTCGAAGTTTTTCTTCAAAGCCCTTGAAAATACAATAAAAAAATTAATACCTTATAAAAAAGATGGTGTACTTGCGTTTTATATCGAAAGCACACCATTTCTTTTATTTTTCCTTTTTCAAGGGCGTAAATACCCCATTTGTCCTCGGTCTGAAAGGACGATTGCTCGTCCTTTTTTTCGTTTACTCTTCTGTTACGGTTACTTCGATTGTGATCGTTTTCAGGATGCTTTCGCCGTCATAGAGATCGATCTTAACGTAATCCTTGCCTGCATAGCCCTGCATTGCGGTATAGGTAAGAGTGCCGTCGTAATTGAGCTTCACTCTTCCGTATATCGGGGTTTCCGCAAATCTTGCCGTAACGTTTTCGATACTGCCGATCGAAACGCTTCCGTTTTCGCCGTTTTTCACGGTGAGCGTTTTATCGCCGAACGCCGAAAGGTCGGCGGGCTCTTTTTCTCTCGGGTCGTAATCGAGCTTATCCTGAACGTAACGCACGGTTTCTTCGTAAATCGCCTTGTGCAGCTCGTCTTCGTCATCGCGGTAAACGATATAAGCACCCGGAACAGCGCCCTGATAATAGGTATTTACCGAATTGATAAAGCCGTATTTCACGCCTGCCGCAAGATAGGTAAGATACATTTCGACCCATTCCTTGCTCTGCTTGTTCGGCTCGATTTCGATTTCGACGCTTACGCCGTAAAGCTTGGCGAGCTCGGCTATCGCGTCCAAGCGGTAATGCTCTGCGGGGTGGAACACGTAGTTCGGCTGCCAGCAGGTTATATCGAAGCCGTAATAGTGGGAATTCCATATACCGTTGACGTAAGAATAATAGGGGCACCAAATGGTTTTATAGCCCAGCGAATGTGCGTATTGGTTGAATGCGACTGCCGCTTCGGCATCGTGCGCGGGGTCGGGATCCCAATGGTTCGGGCGCATATTTTCGACCTGCCAATAAAATCCCGCAAGGTAGATATTTTCATAGCCCTTGGCGTCGAAGCGCGCGACGATTTCATCGACCATCCATTCAAGGCAGGCGTTATAGTCCTCGACAGTGGTTACCGTTTTGCCGTTAAAGGTATCGCCGATAACGGGGCAGTTGATCGAAACCCAAACCGGCATTTTTTCGGTCAGTCCGAATTCGGACATAACCCTTCCGCGTGCCGTATTGACCGCGTCCATATTCACGCCTTCATAGTAGAGCTCGTCCAAAAACCACGAAAAGCTTTTGTTTCTGTCGGTTTCCCACGAAACGCCGCCGCGCGTGGTAAAGGCGAAGGAATCGAACAGCAAGCCCTTGCCGGTCGCTTCGGTCGAAACCATATAATCATAAGCGGTCTGCTCGGTGATAACGTGGTAATCGGCGCTGTGTGTGCCGATAACGTCCGAAATACCCGCCCAAAGAATATCGTTTACTCCGAAATCGGCAGGGTCGGGGTATCTGCCATAGGGGGTGTCCTTGTTTTCGACAGCGGGTACCGCTTTTTCGGGGTTCTTTCTGCCGATAATTTCGAATTCGCCGAGGTTTACCTGACAAGAAATAGTGGTGTCGGGCACGGTTGCAAAGGTAAGGCGAACGTATCTTGCACGGTATTCGTCCTTGAATTTAATGTTTTTCGTATCGTCAAGATGCTGTTGTACGCCGTAATCGGACTTATGCTCGGCATATACCGTTACCCAATCGGTGCCGTTTTCACTAAGGCTTATATAATAAACGGGGGGAGTCGATATACCCCAGGTGTATCTGTCGTGGAAGGCGAGCGTACAGCCCGAAACCGACATAATATGACCTAAATCGGCAACGACGTGTCTGCCTGCGCCGCGGTAAAACTTGAAATAGTCCTTTTCGAGATCGGGGCCGTGGAGCTTACCGTCGGTAAGTATGCCGATGTCTTCCATACTGCTGTTGCCGTGTCCTTCGAAAAAGCCTTCGAAGTGCATTACGTCGAATTCGACGCCTTCGAGCGTTGCGAGGTTGCGGATTTCGTTGTAATCGCTGTCGCTTTCGCTTACCTTAACCTTGCTTTCGCCGAGATTGAGCTCATAGTCGTAGAAGTCTTCGACAACAAGATATTGGTCGTATTTATTTCCGAGCGTGGTATAGTAAAGACCGTTTTCGCTGTATTCGAAGCCGCAGATTTCATCGACACACATATAGGTGTTATCGGGAGCGGCGAGCGTGACTCTTATATATCTTGCGGAAACAGCCTTCGGAAACGCGAAATGATAGGTATACTTCACGGTATCGGGAATATCCGAGGGGGTATCGATTCTGCCGAGCTCGGTATAGGTTCTGCCGTCGTTCGAAGCAGAAACGGTAACGTATCGGGGAAGACCGACGCCGTAAGCCTTTATTCTGCCGCAGCCGACCGAGATGTCCGCAAGGCTTCTTTCGCCCTCTCCGAGATCAAATTCGATCGCAACGGGGCGCGCGCCGCGGTAGCCCGCATATATATCGTCGCCGTATATTACCGCCATAGAGCTTCCGTCGGTAAGCTTTCCGCCGGCATCGGGGTATTCGCTGTCGGCAGAGCGGCTTGTTTTATATTGCAAACGGTAAAAAAGGTTCCTTGCTTTAAGGCTTCTGTCGATATCGCCATTCATAAAGGAATTTATCTCTTCTACCTTTTTGCTGAGAACAAAGCTTTCCGATGCTTCGGTCGATACGATGCTTTCATCGACACTTTGCTCTCCGCCGTTGCTTTCACAAGAAACAAGCGTAAAAACGGTTACCGCAACAAGCAGTAACGCAATTAATCTTTTCATTATCGGGTTCGCTCCTTTGCTTTGCTATATTTTCATTATAGCACACAAAAACCCGCTTTTCAATCACAATTTTCCGAAAAGCAGGGTAGATTATATCCGATTTAGCCGTTCAAATTTGGTTAAACCTCTTGAAAAGGGCGGTATTATTTGATAAAATAAACCGAACGCAAAAATTAGGAGCATTTATAATGAACGATCTTTGTGCCGATATCGGATATAAAAGCTATAATCACTTCGGCGAACAGCTATGCGGCGACCACGTAGACGTTGTCGAAAAGGACGATAATTCCACGGTTATCGTGCTTACCGACGGCTTGGGAAGCGGCGTTAAGGCAAGCATACTTTCCACGCTCACCTCGAAAATCATCTCGACGATGATGGCTGAGGGACTGCCTATCGAAGAATGTGTCGAAACTATCGCGGCAACTCTCCCCGTTTGCTCGGTACGCAAGGTGGCTTATTCTACCTTTACCATTATTCATATAATCAACAACGAAACGGCGGAGCTTATTCAGTACGATAACCCGCATATTATCTTCCTGCGTGACGGCAAAAACACCGAATACCCCATGACCGAAACGATTATCGGCGGCAAGAAAATATACCGCTCGTCGATAAAGCTGCGCGAGGACGATATTTTTATCGCAATGAGCGACGGCTGTCCGCACGCCGGAACGGGACTTACCTATAATTTCGGCTGGAAGCGCGAAAACATTGCCGAATTTATGGAAACGGTATCCTGCGCGGGCTTTACCGCAAAAACGCTTTCGACGATTCTTGTCGATGAATGCAACAAGCTCTACGGCGGCGAGCCCTATGACGATACCACCGCCTGCGTCGTTCGCATACGCAAGCGCGTACCGATGAACCTGCTCTTCGGCCCGCCCGCAAACCGCGACGATTGCGACAGAATGATGTCGCTCTTCTTCTCGAAAGCAGGCAAGCATATCGTTTGCGGCGGTACGACCTCTTCTATCGCGGCGAAATATCTTCGCAAGCCGATAAAAACAAGCCTGAGCTTCGAAGCGCCCGATATTCCCCCGATTTCGTTTATCGAAGGTGTCGACCTCGTTACCGAAGGCGTTATCACGATAAACAAGGTGCTCACCTATGCCCGCGACTATCTCGAGGACAACGAAACCTACGAGCATTGGGGCTTTAAGCGCGACGGCGCATCGCTTATCGCAAGAATGCTGTTTGAGGAAGCGACCGATATTAACTTCTACGTCGGCAGAGCGATAAACCCCGCACACCAGAACCCCGATCTTCCCATTAATTTCAGCATTAAAATGAATCTTGTAAAAGAGCTTTCGGAATGCTTGAAGAAAATGGGCAAGCATATTAAGGTAAGCTATTTCTAAAATTTAAAAACCAACCATATATTTATACAAAAAGAAAAAGGATGTTTTTGTATGAAGCGCTTTGGTTGGTTTTTTGTTATCCTTGCCGTTCTGGTTACGGCTTTGCCGTTTGCGGCGGCAAAATGCTTCGGCGATTCCGCAAAAGTAACGGTTTCGGTTATGGTTGCGGGCGAGCTTTGCGAAATGGATATAGAGGAATACACACTGCGCGTGCTTATCGCAGAGGGGCGTAAGTGCGAATCGCCCGAAGCAAAAAAGGCGCTTGCCGTTGCGGTGCGCTCCTGCGGTGCCTATTTTGCGCTGTACCGCTTGAAGCACAGCGATTTCGATGCCTGCTCGGATAAAAGCTGTTGTCTTCCGCTCGGCGATCCGAAAAAAGCAGAGGGCAGTTATCTTGCCGAGCTGAACGGCGCGGTGAACGCAACGAAAGGCGAAATACTCACGCTTGAGGGGCTCCCCGCGATAGCGCTTTTTACGCTTTGCGCTTCGGAGGGGACGCGGTTTTGTGCCGAGTTTCCTTATCTTTCGGCGGTTTCGAACGGCAAAAAATGCGAACGCCATATAACCGCGCTCGGATTTGCGCCCGAGGAGCTCGGGATTTCCGAAAGCGGTGACGATTTTTGTATCGTTTATTGCGAAAACCGAAAATGCGAATTCGCTATAATCGAAAACAAAAAAATCAGCGCCGACGAGCTGATAAAAAAATATTCGCTTCCCTCTTATGAATTCACGCTCGAAATAAGCGAAAACGAGGCAAAATTCACCTGCTACGGCGCGGGCAACGGTTGCGGGCTCGATCTTTGCGGTGCCGATTCGATAGCGCAAAGCGGAAGCGATTACAAAAATATTCTTTTGACTTATTATCCGAATTTAGAATTGAATAAAATATACAACGCTTGAATAATAACCCCCGAAAGTGCGAACAATAGAAACGACAAAACACTTTCAGGGGGTTTTCCTATGAACGACAATTTCGAAAACAATAACCAATCGGGCACACCCGAGCAACGCGAGCCGTTTGTAAAAAGAATAGCAAAATTTTCCGCATTCGTATATCTCGCGCTGGCGATAACCGTTGTGATTGTCGCAACCGTGGGGATATTCAGTATTTCTTACGATTACGATACGTCGCTTCCCGAAATTTCGATTCCCGAAATCGATTTCACGCCCGATATTTCTTTTCCCGACAGTGATAAGCCTGTCACCGAGCCCGAAACGAGCGACGTTCCTGTCGGAAACGAGCAGAGCGGGATCGATGCCGAGGTGAGCGAGCCCGAAGCACCGCGAGTTATGTATTACCGCCCCGTCGAGGGTGAAGTGATTAAAACCCACAGCCTCGACAAGCTCGTTTATTCCGAAACGCTGAAGGATTACCGCGTTCACGGCGGGATCGATATAGCCTGCTCCGAAAACGCAGAGGTCGCCGCGTTTACCGACGGTACGGTCGCTTCGATAACCGAGGATTATTTCGAGGGCGTAACCGTGGCGATAACGCACGAGCAGGGGGTTGTGACCTATTATATGAACCTTTCGCCCGAGCTTGCAGAGGGAATTTCGGTCGGCGCAGAGGTGTTGGCAGGTCAGATTATCGGCACGGTCGGCTCCTCGGCGCGCTCGGAAGCGCTCGACCCGACACACCTTCATTTTGAAATGACGGTTAACGGGCTCCCCGTAGACCCCGAACCCGAATTGCCTTGATTTTCAGAGCGCGGAAAAATGGGATAAGTTACCATAAAAATACAAGCATTTTCAGGGACCCCGTTTTACGCCCTTGAAACGAAAAAATTAAAGAAAAATCAAGCTTCATTTTTATCGTGAAGCTTGATTTTTTATATTGTAGGGACCGAGGGGGTCCCCGAAAATGAGGTACGAATTTTTGGGATGTACCAAGTC
>JAZTXJ010000090.1:0-15619 GCA_045636285.1 Eubacteriales bacterium | reverse complement strand
GGCGTCCTCGACGGTCCGCACGAGAAACATTGCATTTACGGTAAAAATGATATAATTTGGGTAACGGATATGTTATTTCGATAATTTCAAATGTTGCCTTTATTATTATCGATACCTTTTGCGGACCGTCGGGGACGCCGGTCCCTACAACACTCCACATTTTAAACCGATGCTTCGATTTCATCGTTACTTATGCGGACCGTCGGGGACGCCGGTCCCTACAACACTTCACATTTTGAACCGATGGTTCGATTTTTATTGTTTGTCGAACGGACCGTCGGGGACTTGGTACACCCCCAAAAATTCGTTCCTCATTTTCGGGGACCCCTCGGTCCCTACAATTCTCAATGATATTTCACGATAAAAACGAAACTTCAATATTATCGCTTATCTAAAAAAACTCTCCGCACGGAGAGCTTTTTAAAATAAAAATAAGCATAAAAATCCGCGACATGTGCGTGGATTTTTATACCTTAGAACGCCGAGCGTTTGGACAAGCCAAAGGCGCGCACAAACGCTGTGCGAACAGGGGCACCCGAAAGTCGTTAGACTTTTGGGGTATAATAACGGCGTTCACAAACCCGCCGCGGCGGTTACGGGGTCCCCGAAAATGCAAAGCGTTTTTGGGGAGAGCGAAGCGTAGCGTAAGCGTAAGCACTATTATTTGACGGCAAGCCGTCATGAATTGAAGCAGAGCTTCATTAATTGAAATCCGACGATTTCATGATTTGAATTGCCCGCACGAACAATGCCGCAAGGCAATTCATGCACAGAAGGTGCAATTCATGGCGCAAGCCAATTTATGCCCGAAAGGGCAATTCATTGTGCAGGCAAAACACGCCTGCACGAAAAGAGATGCCTGCCGTCGTTAAAGACAGCAGGCATTTGTAATTATACTGGCTTATGTTAGTGCCGATGAATGATTACGCGTTTCTCTTTTTTGCGAAGCAGTCGCCGCAGTATACAGGTCTGTCATCGGAGGGCTGGAAGGGGATCTTAGCTTCGCCGCCGCATTCAGCGCAAACTGCGGTGAACATTTCCTTGGGAGCACGGGTAGCCTGCTTTCTTGCATCTCTGCAAGCCTTGCAGCGCTGGGGCTCGTTCTGGAAGCCGCGTTCTGCGTAGAATTCCTGTTCGCCTGCGGTGAATACAAATTCGTTGCCGCAATCTTTGCAGGTGAGTGTCTTGTCTTCGTACATTTGGTGGTTCTCCTCTTGTGGATGAATTTTATTATTCCCTTTCGGGTTTTTTGGTTTATTCGGGTAGCTGTTCGGAATTTCCGATCAGCTGCTTCAGCTTTGTCCTTATTCTGAAGACCGCGTTCGATATGCTTTTTACGTCCTTCCCCGTGACAAACGCGATAGATTCATAGGGTACGTCGGAAAGATACATTTCGAACACAACGCGTTCATAGGGAGAAAGTGCTTCGTACACCTTATCGTAAAGAAGGCGGGCGTTGATACTGTCGAGATGGACCTCTTCGGCAGAGGGGACGGTTTCTTCGGCAAGCGCCGATTCGTTCAGAGCGAGAGTCTTCGGGGATCGGCTTGAATATTTTCTGACACCGCTGATGATACTGTTCCTGATACAAGAAGAAGCAAATGTAGCAAAGGATGCAGATTTTCCGTCATAGCTGCGGACAGCTTTGAGCAGACCGATAAGCCCTTCCTGAAACAAATCTTCGTAATTTGCGGGGTTGGGGTCGATCTGTCTGATATGATATTCAAGTATGCGCTTATAGCTTTTTGCCAACGATTCAAACGCGCGTTCATCGCCGTTTTTTGCCGCTTTTACAAGCTCGGCTTCCTCGGCGGAAATGGTTTCGTTTATTTCTGTTTGCACGCGTTTATCCTCCGCGATGTTCGGCAGCGATACTGCGCCGAATATCTATTGCTTTTATTAATTATACACATTTCATTGCATTTGTCAAGAATGTTTCAAATACCTCGACAAATTTCATCGGTTTGCACAAACGAATGTTATATTCCCTGTGTTATAGTCTGCAAACGCGCTCTTAATTCGGGCATTTTGCCGAAAACGTCCTTCGCAAGCTTTATCTGCGCTTTCGTACGGAGAAGGTTATGGCGTTCCTTTTTGCACTTGAAATAGACGTCGCCGTTCAAGTAGTCGGTCAAAAACCGCGCCGCGAGCTCGAGCGTTATTGCAAGCACTCCGTCGGGCAGGGTGGCTATTTCCATATCGGTTACCTTGCCGAAAATGCAGGGTACAAAGCCTTCCGCGAAGGCGGAATAGTAATCGAGGTCGAGGTAGATTTTCGAAAGGTCTTCGTTATCTTCCCCGCCCGGATTTGCGGCAAAGCGTACGGCATCGCCGAAATCATAGGCAACGAGCCCCGACATAACCGTATCGAGATCGATAACCGCCAAGTGTTCGCCGCTTTCTTTATCGAACATAACGTTATTGCACTTGGTATCGTTATGAACGACGCGCAACGGAAGCTTACCGTTTTCGGAAAGCTCGCAAAGCAGGCAGGCTTCGCGCTCCATAGAAAGAAGGTATTCGTATTCCTCGCGCACGGAATCGAGTCTGCCCGCGGTATCGTTTTCCGCGGCAAGCTTTAAATCGGCGTAGCGTTTTTTCGTATTGTGGAAATCGGGGATAGTTTGAAAGAGCGTTTCCGCAGGGAAATCCGAAAGATGATTCTGGAATTCGCCAAACGCGACCCCCGCCTGATAAAGATGGGGAATATCCGCAAAATCGACGCTTATCGCGTTATAAATACAGGAAAGCACGCGCCAATAATCGCCGCCTTCGGAGATATGGAAATAGCTTCCGTCGGCTTTGCGGTAGTAGCGCATAACGCGGCGGCGAATATCGACGTTGCCCGATTCACGAAGCTTTTTTTCGACGTGGTCGGTAACCTTGCAAACGTTTTCGGCAACGCGTTCGGGGTGCGAAAATACGCGGTGGTTAACGCGCTGGAATATGTATTCCCTTACGGTTCCGCCGCAATCGGTTTTTACGTTATAGGTATCGTTGATATTGCCCGAGCCTACGCATTCAATATCGCACAGCTCGCCCTTTAAAGCAAAATCGTTTATTATTCTTTTGAACAATAGGGTAAGCTCACAGTTTTCCATAATGCCCATTCCCTTACTTATATAATAATGAAGCTTTTACGCGAAATCGATGAAATAATGGGGCTGTTCGCGGTATTTTTTATCTGCCTTTTCCCACATCGGAACGGCTTTTACCAAGTGGCATTCGGCTTTGAGGATATTTCCGACAGAAAGCTCGCCCACATCAAGCAGGTCGGCAAGACGGTAATAGCACTGTATTACGCCCTTAAAGCCGTGCGCGCGGCAGGCGGTTTTATATTTATTGCCGTCTTTATCGGTGATTTCATATTCAAAATCCTCACCGAAAAGATAATCGGGCTCGCTTAATTCCTCTACCGCGTGCATAGAGGTATTGCAGTTCATTCCGCAGCCGAGAAAGAGGATTTTTCCGCCGAGCTCTTTCAAACGGTAAAAGGGGGAATTTTTACCGCAGGGGGTAGTATCTTCCTTATGTCCGCTTGTAATATATTCGGCGTTTTTGCCGATTGCGGCGCAGGAATGTGTCGGGCAGATACTGCGGACGACACCCTTTACCTGCGTTCTGAAATATTCGGGCAGGTAGCCGACGTTCGATTGCGTTTCGTGATAATCGAAAAACGGCTTGCTCGGATTGCAGTTCATATAGGAAAGAGTCGGGAAAACGAGCGTGCCCTCTTCGCCGAGCGCATACAAAAGTCCGTCAATAACCTCTTTAGCCGTTGCGCCGCCGAGCGAGCGGAGCGAGGAATGCACGAGCAGTGTATCGCCCTTTTCTATTCCGAGCGCTTTTGCGTCTTCCGAAATTTTTATTGCAAGTTCTGTCATTTTACGCCTCTGTTTTTAAAACTATTACCTTTTTCGCGCCGAGCGCAAGCGTTCCGTTACGGCTTTCTCCCGTAAGCAGCTCTTTCGATTCGCCTATATTCAAATAATATTCGTTATCCGACATATTTGCCAATATTACGAGCTTTTTACCGCAATGCTCGCGTTCGACCTTCAGAACACCGCTTGCGAGCACGCAAGCCTTTGTTTGTGCAGAAGCGAACAAGGGCTCGTCCCTACGCATTTTATTTACCCTGCCGAAGAATTCGGAATATTCATCGGTAAAGCTCTGTTCCTTAAAGGTAGTGCGGTTAAAGGGGTCGTGGTAGCCCTCTGTCGCAACTTCGTCGCCGTAATAGATACACGGCACACCGGGAAGCGAGGCAAGCAATAAATAAGCCTGCTTTAAAAGCTCCTTCGTTTGCGTGAAAGCTTCTTCGCTCATACGCTTTACGGCGAGAACGGAGTTCGGTTCGCCCATATCCTCAACCCCTCCGAGCACGGTGGTAATACGCTCGGTATCGTGCGAGCCGAGGAAGTTCATAAGCGCTTTAAGCTTATGGGGCGGATAGTTACGGCAAAGCGTATTTACTGTATCGCACAGAAATTCGGCGTTACCGTATTTAATAAAATCGATTATTGCGTTTCTTATCGGGTAATCGGTAACGGAATCGAGCTGTCTGCCGCGGAAATAGCGTTTTCGTTCGCCGTATGCGACCTTGTTCGAAGCATCCTCCCAAACCTCGCCGATAATCAGCGCATCGGGCTTGATCTGCTTTATCGCAAGGGCGATTTTATCTAAAAATTCGCTTTCGAGCTCGTCGGCAACGTCCAAGCGGAAGCCGTCGACACCCATATTCATATATTTCGGGATAACCTGTTCGGTTATAAAGCGAACGTAGCTATCGCACCGCACGGTACGGGGCAGGTTCTTTATTCCCCACCAGCTTTCATAGGTATGGGGATATTCACCGAAGGTGAACCATTCGTAATAGGGCGATTGCTTGCTTTTACAAGCGCCGTTACCGTATTTGCCGTAAGCATCGAAATAAATGCTGTCGTTCCCGACGTGGTTGAAAACACCGTCGAGAATGATTTTTATTCCTCTTTCGTGCGCCCTCTCGATAAGATAAGCAAGCGCATCATCGCCGCCGAAGCTTTTATCGACCGACAAAAAATCGGCGGTGTCGTATTTATGGTTGGAGTACGCTTCGAAAATGGGGTTTAAATAGATACAGTTGACCCCAAGCGATTCGATATAATCAAGCTTTTCGGCAACGCCCCAGAGCGTTCCGCCGAAGTGGGTATTATTCGGGAAGGAATCGCCTCTTACTTCGGGGTATTCGGGGATACCGTTTTCCCAATCCTCGTTATAAACGGCGTCCTCGCGGCGTGTTACCTCGCCCCCGCGGGCAAACCTATCGGGGAATATCTGGTACATCGCACCGCCGAAGAGCCAAGCGGGTGCTTGATACCGTTCTTCGTATATCAAAATCTGTGCTTCGTTCACAAACCGTGTATCGATATAGCAGTTACCGCCGTCATCGAACGCGGTATAATACCTTATTCCGCCCGAAATGAATTCGAAATGGCAGAAATAAAGTCCGTCGGCGGTCGGAAAATCGGATTCATTCAGCTTTACCGCGCAGGAAAAGGAGAAGCCGTTTTTTGTGAATCCGACCTCTCTTTCGATAAGCACGCGTTCATCGTTACCGAGATAGAAAAAGGCGCGTTCGCATTCCGATTCGGCAACGTAAAGCTTTATTTCTATTTCGCTCCCCTTCGGGAAGGTATTATTGCCCGAAGGGGTGCTGTTTGACGTGATTGTTACAGACGCTGTCATTTTTTATTGGGAACCTTAACCGGCTTTATGTTCCAGATATTTTCGGCGTATTCGCGTATCGAGCGGTCTGCCGCAAAAAAGCCTGAGGAGGCGATATTGTGAAGCGCCATTCTGTTCCACTTTTCTCTGTCGGCATAGTCGGCATACATCTGCTTGCGCGCTTCCTGATAAAAATCGAAGTCCGCAAGGCACATAAACGGGTCGGACACGCCGAAGGAGTAAAGCAGGTAGTTTGCAATATCCGCAAAGCTTCTGCCGCTGAAGCCCGTTTGGAGATAATCGACAGCCGCTTTGAGCTCGGGATTGCGGTTATAGTAATAAGAGGAAGCATAGCCCTTACGCCAGAGCTCTTCTACTTCGGGTGCGGTATGGCCGAAGATATAGATATTATCTCTGCCGACCTGTTCGCTCATTTCGACGTTTGCGCCGTCGAGCGTGCCGACGGTGAGCGCACCGTTGATCATAAACTTCATATTACCCGTGCCCGATGCTTCCTTACCCGCAAGCGAGATCTGTTCGCTTACCTCTGCCGCAGGCATAAGATGCTCTGCAAGGGTTACACAGTAGTTTTCGAGGAAGACGACGCGCATTTTTTCGCGGATCTTCGGGTGCTTTTCGATGTCCGCCGCGATATAGCAGATAAGGCGGATAATATCCTTTGCGGTGTAGTAGCCCGGTGCCGCCTTTGCCGCGAAGATAAAGGTGGTGGGGGTTACGTCTGCATCGGGATTTTCCTTTAATTTAAGATAAAGGGTGATAATATTTAGCGCATTGAGAAGCTGGCGCTTATATTCGTGCAATCTCTTTGCCTGAACGTCGAACAGCGTGTTCGGGTCGATAGTGATGCCCTTTGTTTGCTTGATATAGTTCGCAAAATCGACCTTATTTGCCTTTTTGATATTATCGAGCTCTGCAAGAACGGTGCTGTCGTTTTCGAACGCTTTGAATGCAGAAAGCTTAGAAGCATTTGCGCGGTAGCCCTTGCCGATAGTTTCGTCCAAAAGCTTTGCGAGCTTGGGGTTTGAGTAGCAGAGCCATTTTCTGTGCGCGATACCGTTGGTAACGTTGGTGAAGCGTTCGGGGTACATATCGTTATAGTCCTCGAACACAGATTCTTTAAGAATATCCGAATGGAGCTTCGAAACGCCGTTGACGGTATGCGAGCCGATAACCGAAAGGTTTGCCATACGGACAGAGCCTTTATTGAGTATCGACATACGCGAAACCTTATCCCAATCGCCCGTGAACGCGTTCCAAGCGTCCGCACAGAAGCGGCGGTTGATTTCTTTTATTATCGAATGAATTCTCGGAAGCTTTAAAGCAAAGAGGTCTTCGTTCCAGCATTCGAGCGCTTCGGGAAGGACTGTATGGTTGGTATAGGAAACGGTGCGGGTTACGATGTCCCAAGCCTTTTCCCACGAAACGTGGTGGTCGTCGATAAGTATTCTCATAAGCTCGGGAATACAGAGCGCGGGGTGGGTATCGTTTATATGGATTGCAACCTTATCGGGAAGGTTATCGAGCGATTTGAAGCGGAAGAGGTGGCGCCAAACGATATTCTGGAGCGACGCCGAAACGAGAAAATACTGCTGGGTAAGTCTTAAAAGCTTACCTTCGTGGTGGTTATCGGCGGGATAAAGCACCTTGCTTATCGTTTCCGCCATCGTGTTTTCCTCGACAGCCTTCAAATACTGTCCCTGCGAAAAGGCTTCCATATTAAAGTTATTAATATCTCTTGCCTTCCAGAGCCTTAAGGTATTTACTGCCTTGCCTGCGCCGCCCGAAATGAGCATATCGTAGGGGACTGCTTCGACTTCGTTATAGTCCTCGTAGATTATTTCGCAGTGGTTATCCTTCCATTCCTCGCGCACCTTACCGCCGAAGCGAACGGTTGCCGCTCTGTCGTGGCGGGGGATAAGCCAGTTTTGTCCGTCGGGAAGCCATATATCGGGAAGCTCTAACTGTTCACCGTCTACAAGACGCTGCTTGAAAAGACCGTATTCATAAAGAATACAATAGCCTCTTGCGGGGTAATCCTGCGATGCGAGCGCATCCATAAAGCAGGAAGCAAGTCTGCCAAGACCGCCGTTACCCAAGCCGGGGTCGGTTTCGCATTCATAGATTTCATCGAGCTCGAAGCCCATTTTCTTCAGCACCTTGCGGTATTCTTCTTCGATACCGAGGTTGCAGAGGTTCATTTTAAGAGATCTGCCGATAAGGAATTCCATACACATATAGTAGACCTGCTTTGCTTCGGTCCTTACTACCTCGTCGGAAAATTCCTTATTCTTCGTTGCGAGAATATCACGCACCGAAAGAACGGTGGCGTTATAGATCTGGTTGATATCCGCATCGCTTTCGTTTATTCCGTAATAGCGCGAAAGCTTTTGGTTTAGTGCCTCACGGATTTCGGAGGCGCTCAAGTTTTTTGCCATGGGTGAAAAATCCTTTGCCGTTTAGAGTTGATTATAAAGTTCTGTATAGCTAAGCGCGCTCTGCTTCCAAGAGAAGTCCACGCGCATTACCTTCTTTTTAAGCTTTTCGAAGCCTTCGCGGTCGTTATAGTACATCGAAACCGCGCGGTTCACCGAGGAAAGCATTTCATAGGCGCTGTACGCCGCAAACGTAAAGCCGTTACCGCCCTTTTCACAGCCTATATCCTTAATACTGTCGTAAAGACCGCCCGTTTCGTGTATTACGGGCACGGTGCCATAGCGCGAAGCGATCATTTGTGCCAAGCCGCAGGGCTCGCTCTTCGAGGGCATAAGGAATATATCCGCCGCGGAATATATCTGCTTACTTAAATCGCGGTTATAGGTGATAAGCGTTTTACATTTTTCGGGGTAGCGTTCTGCGAGCGAGGCGAAGTATTCCTCGTAGCTCTTATCGCCCATACCGAGTATGACGAGCTGAACGTCGTTCTTCATCAGCTCTTCGCCCGAAAGCATTAAAAGGTCAAGACCTTTATGGCTTACCAAGCGCGAAATGACCGCAATCATCGGGGCATCGCTTTCGGGAAGACCGAGCATTTTTTGCAAGCCGCGCTTACATTCCGCCTTGCCTGCCATATTGCGTGTCGAGAAGTTTGCGAATATTTCTTTATCCTTGCTCGGATTGTAATAATCTCTGTCGATACCGTTCAAAATGCCCGAAAGCTTATAGGAATAGAGGTTAAGCACGTTATCGAGCCCGTGCGAGAATTCGGGAGAAAGTATTTCCTTCGCATAGGTGGGGCTGACGGTGCTGACCCTATCGGCACAGACGACAGCGCCTTTTAACAGATTGATACCGCCTTCGTATTCGACGATTTCTCTGTCCCAAGCCATAAGCCCGAACACGTCGCCGAGGATTGCCATATCGTACTGTCCCTGATACTGTATATTATGAATAGTGAACACCGATTTGATATTTGCGTATCTTTCGTCGGTTTTTGCATAGCACTGCTTTAAGTATATTACGCTGAGCGCGGCGTGCCAATCGTGCGCGTGGAGAACGTCGGGGATAAAATCGATTTCGGGCAATATTTCGAGCGCGGCGCGGCAGAAGAAGGCGAAGCGTTCGCCGTCGTCGTATTCGCCGTAAAGCGCATAGCGGCGGAAATAATACTCGTTATCGAGGAAATAGAAGGTAACGCCCTTATGGACGTATTTGAATATCCCGCAGTATTGCTCACGCCAGGAAAGCTTTATGTATTTCGAGCCGATATATTCGAACTTCTTGCGGAAGGATTCGGATATTTGGGAATAAAGCGGCATTACAACGCGAATGTCGTGCTCGGTCGATTCGTTAAGCGCCGCGGGAAGCGAGCCGATAACGTCGCCAAGTCCGCCGGATGATGCAAAGGGCAATGCTTCGCCCGCTACGTAGAGTATTTTCATGGCATTATTTTCCTTTTTCGAATAATTGAGTTTGTTTGCGAGAAAACCTTTAAAAATCAGTAATGCTTTTGTCGTAATTCATATCGGGAACCGCCTCTTTAACCGCGTTGTCTATCCATTCGCACACGAGGTTAAAATCGGAGCCGATTTCGGAATTGTCGATACGGAATACACGAACGCCGTATTTTTCTATAAAATCGGTTCGCTCCTTATCGTGAAGCTGTGCGTTATCGGAATAATGCTGGATACCGTCAACCTCAATAACAAGCTTTGCTTTCGCGGAATAGAAATCGGCGATGTATCTTCCAAAAACCTTTTGCCTTGTAAAACGCGCGGGGTGGTCGCGGAGAAAATCGTACCACAAATGCTTTTCTTCGGGTGTCATATTCTTTCGAAGCGTCTTCGCAAGAGGAACCAAGCGCTTGTTGTATTTGCGCTCCATGTCGTTCTCCTTTTGTGTGCGTTTTTTGATTGGCGCGGTTGGTGCGATCGTAGAATCGCTTTAAGGGGTGGTTTTAAGGTGTGTCGCTTTTGAGCAACAAGGACAGCCCCTCCGTCACGCACGAGGTCGTGCGTGACACCTCCCCTTACACAGGGGAGGCTTCAGAGAGAACGTATCATTAACATAGATTAACATTGTGATGGCTCCCCTTAGTAAGGGGAGCTGTCAGCGAACTTGTGAGCTGACTGAGGGGATTGTGGGGTGACAATATTATTATTGTTACCTTTCAAAACAGCCCCTCCGTCACGCACGAGGGCGTGCGCGACACCTCCCCTTACACAGGGGAGGCTTCAGAGAGAACGCATTGAAGCAACACAGGGGGGGGATTTTCGTACGAACACATTGATTAACATTGCAGGCTCCCCTTAGCAAGGGGAGCTGTCAGCGAGTTTTCGAGCTGGCTGAGGGGATTGTAGAGGCGACAATATTATTATTGTTACCTTTCAGGACAGCCCCTCCACCGCGTTCCGCGGTCCCCCTCCCCTTACACAGGGGAGGCTTCAGAGAGAACGCATTGATGCAACACAGGGGAGGCTTCAATGAGAACCTTTTATATCTTATCTTGTTGCTTATATCCTTCGACTCGCTCTGCTCGCTCAGGATGACAGGCTCGCTTCGCTCGGGATGACAGGCGCGCTGTGCGAACGAACGGTGTTCACAAACCCGCCGAAGCGGCAACCGACAAAAAACCGTGTGTTTTTTGTCGAAAGCGAAGCGCTTTACACATTACTTCCCTTATCGATAAAGAAGGGTCTTGTTTCGTGGCCCGAAAGGACGCGACCGTCGCGGATAACGACGTTTTTATCGGTAATAACGCAATTAAGGTAGACGTTTTCGCCGGTTATCGTATCCTGCATTACGATACTGTTCTTGATATGGGTATTCTTTCCGACCTTTACGCCGCGGAAGAGGATCGAATTTTCGACCGTGCCCTGAATCACACAGCCGTCCGCGATAAGCGAATTACGGACAATCGCGCCGCTTGCATAGCTTGTAGGTGCAGAATTACGAACCTTTGTAAACACGGGGCGGGTTCTGTCGCCGAACAGCGATCTGCGGATTTCGGGGTCGAGAAGATCCATACTGCAACGGTAATAATCGTTTATCGAGCGGATAGTTGCGAAATATCCGTCGAACTTATAGGTCATAATATTATGGTTCTTCGAGTTTCTTACAAGAATATCCTTTGTGAAGCTGGTATAGCCGTGCGCGATCGCATCCGAAATAATTTCTTCGAGATACTTTCTGCCGACAACCATTATTCTTACGTAAACGTCTTCGAAGCCGCTGCGAAGGCTATCGTAATCGCCGATTTCGAGCACCTTACCGTTTTCGTCACTGCGGACAACGGTGGTCGCTCTCGTGCTATCCTGCGAAACGTAGCTGCTCTTCACGCCGAGCGTAATATCGGCGCCCGACTGTTCGTGCTTATCGATCATCGACTGAAGGTCGAGATTGCAAACGGTATCGCAGTCCGAAAGCACGACGAGCTCTTCTTTACAGTCCGAAATAAAATCGCGGATACTGATAAGCGCTTCAAGTCTTGTGCTGTAAAGATAGTTATTCGAATTGGCAAACGCGGTAATATAGGGCGGAAGAATTTTGATACCGCCGTGGCGGCGCGCCAAGTCCCAATCCTTACCCGTGCCGATATGGTCCATAAGAGATTGATAGTTATAGTGGGTAACAAGACCGACGTGGTTAATACCCGAATTTACCATATTCGAAAGAGCGAAGTCGATAAGTCTGTAACGGCAACCGAAGGGAACAGACGCCATCGTGCGCTGTTTGGTGAGCTCGTATACGCTTTTTTCGTTTATGCTCGAAAAGATAATTCCTACTGCATTCATCTTAATACCCCCTTATTTCGCCGAAAGCTCTGTAAGCATTTCGCTTCCGCAGATAACACCGTCGGGAATATTTACCCCTTCGGGCACGGTCAAGCCGCCGCCGAGCAGGGTGATACCCTTCGAAAAGACCATTTCCTTACCTACGCTTGCGCCCTTACCGACAACCGTATCGGTATCGATTATCGAGTAATCGACAGTCGCATCGGCTTTTACGGTTACGTTACCGAGAATAACGCTATCGCGCACGGTTGCGCCTCTTTCGACGACAACGCCCGCGGAAAGCACCGAATTGATAACCGTACCGTAGATTTCACAGCCTTCGGTGATTACCGAATTGCTTATCACTGCGCCCTGTCCCACAAAATGAGGGGGGAGCGCATCGTTACGGGAAAGGATTCTCCATTCCTTATCCTTAAGCGGAAGCGCGGGGCGTTCACCCAAGAGGTCCATATTCGCTTCCCAAAGGCTATCGATCGTTCCGACGTCCTTCCAATAGCCCGAAAATTCGAACGCAAACAGCTTTTCGCCCGCATTGAGCATAGCGGGGATAATATTCTTACCGAAGTCCTTCTGGCTATTTTCATCGGCTTCGTCTGCTTCGAGATATTTAAACAGCTTGTCCTTACTGAACACGTAAACGCCCATAGAAGCCTTGGTGCTCTTGGGCTCCTTCGGCTTTTCGGCGAATTCTGTGATACGCATATTTTCATCGGTCATCATTATACCGAATCTCGATGCTTCGGAAAGCGGAACGTCGAACACCGCGATAGTGCAGTCGGCGCCGTTCTTTTTATGTGCTTCGACCATTTCGGCATAGTCCATTTTATATATATGGTCGCCCGAAAGGATTACGACGTAATCGGGGTCGAACTTGCTTATAAAGTGCATATTCTGATAAATCGCGTTCGCCGTGCCCTTATACCAATCGGCTCTTTTCTGTGCCTGATAGGGCGGAAGGGTGGTTACACCGCCGTAAGTACGGTCCAAGTCCCACGGCTGACCGTTGCCGATATATTCGTTAAGCGCGAGAGGCTGATACTGTGTGAGCACACCGACCGTATCGATACCCGAATTTATACAGTTCGAAAGAGGAAAATCGATAATACGGTACTTTCCGCCGAAGGGTACGGCAGGCTTTGCGATACGCTCTGTCAACAGGTAAAGTCTGCTTCCCTGTCCCCCTGCAAGAAGCATCGCTACGGTTTCTTTCTTTGCAATCATACTATTATTCTCCTTTTTTTAGTTCCGACGTTACCTCGATTATTGTCGTTGCTTGGCAACTCGAGGTCGTTGCTTGTTTTTAGTTGCTTGTTTTTATTTGTCAGCTTGCGAGAAAACCTTTTTTGATAAAAAGGCTTTCTCGCGCTCTTTCCAAAAAACTTTTAAAAATAAATATATAATGAATTTTCTGCTTTTCGCCCCGCGAAAAGCTACCTTACCTTTTCACTCTTCACTCTTCACTATTCACTCTTCACTATTCACTTGATACGCGTACACCGTATCGAAGGCATTACCGTCTTCGGAATGGGGGAGCTTACCTGCTTTGAAGGCGAGAATAAATGCCGCCATCAGCGCAGAGAGTGCTATTGCGGCAAGGACGCGCACTATTGACGAAAAATGCTTTTTTACAAACGCTCCGATATCCACGGCACACTACCCCCTTTTAAAATTGAAATTATTAAGATTATATTAACACGAAAAAAATCCAAAATCAAGTACCCGCGCATAAAAAGTCAATTTTCTACATTAAATATATTATATATATACAACCTATTCCCGTTCGGACGCGATTATTTGTGAATATACGCACAAGAAAAATTTCGCAAAAACCCTTTACAAAACGGTTTATTTGTGTTATATTTATGTGGAATGCGGATTTGCACGGTTTGCGGACACACGGGCTTATGTAAATACACCCGATTTCACCAACCGCTTGCCGAGTTCTTCCCGTAAATATTTATTTTGAAAGGTGAAACACCATGATCGCAAAGGACACCAAGCAGAACATCATTAAGGAATTCGCAGTACACGAAGGCGACACCGGTTCGCCCGAAGTACAGATCGCTATCCTCTCCAAGAGAATCAGCGAGCTCACCGAACACCTTAAGAAGAACCCCAAGGACAACCACAGCCGCAGAGGTATGCAGCAGATGATCGGTAAGAGAAGAAAGTTCCTCAACTACCTTCTCAAGAACGACATCGAACGTTACCGCTCTATTATCGAACGTTGCGGTATCAGAAAGTAATTTGAACAGTTGCTGCGGCGCATAGCGCACGAAGCTCACCGCTCGCAATAGGGTTCTATTGCTTCGGGCTCGTTTCGCACGTTCTGCATCCACATCAATCAGTTCAAACAGTCCTTCAAAGGTCAAGTAATTGACCAAAAACTTTTGTAGATCGACACCTCGGGCATCTTTACGATTACCGAGGTGTTCTTCCGCAAAGCAACAGCAAACCGAATTAAAGAATTAATTAAGTAAAGGAATAGAGGGGTTTAGCAGTTAACCGTGTGCCAAAGCGCATTTGACCTGCGGTTAAGTGTTAAACTTTCCTCGGTTCCTTTGAAACAAAATCAGAAAGGAAAAAGAAAAATGTTTAACAATTTCAGAACGTTCAAGTACGAGCTCGCGGGCAGACCCTTGGTTATCGAAACCGGTAAGATCGCACAGCTCGCAGGCGGCTCCTGCTTGGTTCGCTACGGCGAAACCGCAGTGCTCGCAAACGCAACCATGTCCGCCGCTCCCAGAGACGGTATCGACTTCCTTCCTCTTTCGGTAGATTACGAGGAAAGACTTTACGCGGCAGGTAAGATCCCCGGCTCGTGGAACAGACGCGAAGGCAGACCTACCGAACACGCTATCCTCGCATCGCGCGTGATCGACAGACCTATCCGTCCCCTCTTCCCCAAGGATCTCCGCAACGACGTTGTTATCAGCCTTACCGTTATGTCGGTTGACCCCGATTGCTCGCCCGAAATTTCGGCGATGATCGGTGCATCTATCGCGCTTTCTATCTCCAACATTCGCTGGAACGGTCCTATCGCAGGCGTTTTCGTTGGTCTTGTTGACGGCAAAATCGTTATCAACCCCACCGCAGAGCAGAGAGCGAAGAGCGATCTCGAGCTCACCGTTGCAGGCAGTAAGAACAAGGTCGTTATGATCGAAGCAGGCGCTAACGAGGTTGACGACGACACCATGTTCGAAGCAATCATGAAGGCGCACGAGGCTATCAAGCCCATCTGCGACTTTATTTCCGATATTCAGGCAGAAATCGGCAAGCCCAAGTTCGAATACCCCTCCTGCGACATCGATCACGATATGTTCGACAAGATCGAAGCTATGGTCGGCGAGGACGTTAAGGCGGCTTTAGATACCGACGACAAGCGCGTGCGCGATGCGGCTCTCCAGCCCATTTACGAACGCGTTTACGAAGCACTTGCAGAAGAATATCCCGAAAGCAAGGCTATGATCGACGAATGCCTCTACAAGCTCCAGAAGCAGATCGTCCGCCGCTGGCTTCTCGACGAAAAGAAGCGTGTTGACGGCAGACGTATGGACGAAATCCGTCCTCTCGCGGCAGAGGTTTCGCTCCTCCCCCGCACTCACGGCTCAGGTCTTTTCACCAGAGGTCAGACTCAGGTTCTCACCATCGCTACCCTCGCTCCC
>JAZTXJ010000089.1:0-5369 GCA_045636285.1 Eubacteriales bacterium | reverse complement strand
TGCGGACCGTCGAGGACGCCGGTCCCTACAATGTGATGCAAAGCTATGTATATCGTCATGTTGCATAGGTGATTGGGGGAGTGTGTGGTGCGCGGTGTGCTCGGTGGCGTGTGAGGTGTGTGGTCTGCGGCGTGGTGTGCTACTATAGCCTCCCCTGTGCATATAACCCCAAAACGCAAGCGTTTTCGGCGACCCCGACGGGGAGCCTTAAAGAAAAAGCATTGGGCGTATAATGGTAAAACGGTGCGAACTTGTAGGGACCGGCGTCCTCGACGGTCCGCTTGAAAAGAATTGTGTTTAAAGAAAAAATGATATAAATGAGTATCAATTTTGTTTTTTTGATGATTTCAAACGTTGCTTTACTTTTATTGTCATTTTTGCGGACCGTCGAGGACGCCGGTCCCTACAATGTGATGCAAAGCTGTGTATATCGTCATGTTGCATAGGTGATTGGAGTGTGTGGTGCGCGGTGTGCTCGGTGGCGTGTGAGGTGCGTGGTGTGCGGCGTGTGTGGCGGAGGGGTTGTAAAAAACAAAAATTAAAGCAAAACAATCCCTCAGTCAGCTTCTCTGACAGCTCCCTTTACACAAGGGAGCCTTGACAGAAGACCGTTCTGCAAATTCTATCTTTAATTTCTACTTATCGGCATATCCTCTTTTGAACCACGCGACTATCACGTGGTTTTCATTATACAAACAACCGCTCTGCCGAAAAAGCAGAGCGGTTATTTATTACGTTGTTAACGCTTCAGCCTTCTTTTTGCAAATTTTACTATATCGTTATTGGAATCATAAAGGCATTCGTTAAGTATTTCGGGGGTAAGCATCCTCCGCTTCCCCATTTCGCAAAGCGCGCTCTTGCGGCAGAAGGAACATTGGGTGGTGCTATAAATTATCGGCAGTGCGGATTTAAGATATTTCGGCGCATTCTTGCGCATAAACAGCTCGAAAATATCCATATGAAAGCCATGCCAACTGCTTTCGTTTTCCCTATCCGTTTCGAGCTCGGTAAGCAGCTTCACCAAGTCCGACCTTGTTTTCGGGAGCGGGATTTCCAAAAACAGCTCGCGTTCTTTATATCGATTCCGCCGTGAAGCGCGTTCCGCCTGAAAAACCGGGTCGCTTTCGAGCTCACGCCGTCTTTCTTCCTGCTCGTAATTGTATTTGTTAACCGCGTTTACAAACGCCGCAATACATTCATCTTTATCCGCATTGCGCGAAAGACGCTTGAAATAATCGGAATGCGCATACCACACGAAAGAGCCGCCGTCGTAATTCGGGTTGTGAAGAAAAAGCCTGCCTATATCCCTTGCTATCCTGCGGTAATGGCTCATTCGCACGCTCAGCGCGTTGCAGATAAATTCGAAGTTATCGATCACGGGAAAATGACCGTTCGGCAATTCCTTTTTGTTCCACAACAGATCGTATAGAGTTTTGTATTTGGAAGCAAGCGCCTTTTCCGCGATTTTATCGCCGTCGCAGGCGAAATCGACAAGGATTTCGGTATAGTACGCCGTGTTCCAGCTGCAATCGGCGGGCGAAAGCCGAAGGAAACGGTTTATAATAATATCGCGGAAATATTCGGGTTGCTTGTAGCAACAAAAAATCGCATAGCTGTAATAAGACCGCGTGCCCTCACACTGCGGGTCGAACGCAGGGCATACGGAGAGTATTTTCACAACCTCTTTTTTGTATTTTTCGGGGTTTTCCTTTATAGCGAGATAAGCTCTGCCAAGCCCGCGCGACAGCGCGTAGATTAATTCCTTTTTTGTCATAATTACTCCGTTAAATTTGTTTTAATAAGGGTTATTGAAAAACAAAAAGACGCAACATAGTAAAGCAACAGTTTTCCGTTGCTTTTTTTACGCTTGCGTCTGTATTACGGTAATTATGCGATTATTCGTGAGTTTCGTCGATATCGCAATCTTCGTTTTCGAGCATAAACTCACGCGCGGAAACGCGCTTCTTTTCGCGTTCCTCTTCAACCATATCCGAAATAAGATTCTTAATCTCGGACGGCTTTTTGATTTTTACAATATCGAATTCGGGGGTGGATTTATCGCCGGTACAGCAGTGAATCGTACCGACACCGAAAATACGCTGACCGATAGGACGGTTAAGCGTGAGGTCCATAATGCGATAGAGGCGTATTTCCTCTTCCTTCTTCGAAAGAAAGCCGGATTCGATAAGAAGTTTGTCTTTCGTGAGTTTGTATACCGTAAAGCTCAAGGGCAAGCCGAATATTGTGCGCTTTCTGTCTTTCCAAATATATTCCACAGACATAACAAAACACCTCCGTTAGTTTTATATATTTATAATACCACAGCGTTTTCCTCTTTGCAAGTGTTTTTATCTACCTGCTTATCGAAAAATTCGCTCCTGCGCGCAGGAATACGGTTATTCCTGCTCTTCGCTTCTGTTGGGAACCGAATAACGCGAAATCAATATATGGTCGGGAAGATGCGGGTCGATTACAACCCCGAACTCGCGCAGCGGCTCGATAGCGTTGAGTGTTTCGAACACGTCGGACAGCTTGTCTTCGACTATGGGAAAGCCCTCTGCTCTTCCGTGCGCCGTCATGTGTGCAACGCAGGCGTGCGGAGTCGAAAAAACGGGATAATATCCACCTTTATCTGCTCCCGCAGAAAGAACCCACAGCCTCATGTTGCCGTTTACGTCCTCTCCGAACGGAGTGGCGTTATATACGGTACGGCTTGCGTTTTCTTCTAAAAACTCTGAAAGAGTTATTTCGCCGTCGATGTATTTCTTTTTAGCCGCCTTCCACTTCGACGTAACGCGATACCACTTAATTAACGTTAATAGCTTCATAAAGCACCTCTGTATTTTATAATGTTTTTATCTGCAGGAAATCCGTCAATCCTAAGAATTTTCTTCGCGGCTAATGATTTCAACATAGTTGCCGTCATAATTTACCGAGGTATTGCATTCGCTTTCGCGCAGCATAAAGCCCCAAAAGTCGTGATAATCGACCAGAAGCTCGCGCGTTAAAGCCGTACGCTCCTCCACCTCGCCCCAAAGGCGATCCTCATTGCCGCGAACGAGCTTTTTCGTTTTCAGATTCAGGCTGTACGACCTGCCGTTGTATTTGATTGCGGCTCTCGTATCGCTCGACCATTCGACTTCCGCGCCGATAGCCTTCAGCGTAGCGACAAGGGGCAATTTCGTTTCCCGCGCGATTATATCCATTTCGCACATAACCTCTGTTTTCGTGCCATCGAAATACAGCGGTGCCTTTTGTATGCGTTGCCACTGCTCTGTATCCGAAACCGCGGCAAAACCGGAATGAGATCCGAAAACCTCGTGCTTATCCACCTCGGCAACGATAATTAAATGCTGTACGTCGTTCGTTGTTCCGTCGAGCCTTCTTTGTATTTTGAGCGCAGCGCCGTGCTCCCCGCAGGAGATACCGAGAAGCTCGAATTTATTTCCGCTTGAGCTCGAGGGAATGCAGGCGATAATCAACGCCTTTGTTTGAAAATATTTTTTATCCTTATCCTTTGCAAATTCGTTAAATTCATTCGATTCGCTCTCTTTTACAAGCTGCGACAGGCTGCCCGTATTCATTATGAGCGTTGTCCTGACGCTGTTTGGAGATACATACAGATAGTTCAAATCGAGCTTGCCGACAAAGGTGTGCGAGGTAAATTCGAGCTCTCTTTCGGTGGTGTCGAAATGAACGAATTCGCTTTCCGCCGCGAAGCTTTCACAGCCCGCAACGTCGGCACGGTCGATTTCGACAGCGCAAATTCCCGGAACGACCATCATTCCGCCCTCTTCCGCATGGGTATAGATATATTCAACGGTTACGCCGTCTTCATCGGTGCGGACCGAGCGCACAGCGATATTGTAGCCCGTCATCGGTGCTGTAATATCGTTTAAAAGCAGAAGCTTTTCTTCGAAAAAGTCTTCGGGAAGGCTTTCGAAAAATTCGGGCGTTTGATTTGAATACTCGAGCATTTCGGTAAACGCGGCAATATCATCGCGGCTGTCGATCACAATGGTGCCAAACCGACCGTCTTCTTTTCGCAGAATAGAATATTGCGAATATTCATCCCCATATTTAAGGGATTTGGGAAATACGTGCTCGATAAACTCTATTTCACGCGGGGTTTTATCGAACACCGCGCTTTCCTCGGATAAGCTATTATCGGATTCGGCTTCGCTTGATTCGAAAATAACCGATTCGTTAATGCTCGAATCGTCCGAGGTCGGTTCTGTCGCGCAGGAAACCAAAAGCAGAAGACAAAGCAGGGCGGCTATTATTCTTACGTATTTCATATATTTCGCTCCTTTTTTATTTCTGTATACTTATACGCGCAAAGTGCCGAAAACACTTACTTTTCTACCTTAATTTTCAAATTTTGCGTTATGCTTTTTTGTATATTTTCTACGCGCAAAAGCGTGTTCCCTTTCAATCCTTTTGCGAGAAATTTTTTTGAAACGCGGAATACAGCAGATCCGCAGATTTTTTCAATCGCTCGGGATCGACCTTCAGAACCGCGCGGTCATAGGTCAAAAGGCCGTTCGTTTCGTCCTCGACGTCGGATAATTGCGTATAGATCGCGCCGCAAAGTCCGTTATCTATCGCGCCGACAAGCTCGTTTTCGAACAGCGAAACCAGCGCGTCCTCGAAATCGGCTTGGGTTTTAAAGCTTTTATAGCCGTAATTCTTATCGAGGTTGAAGATATGTCCTTCGACTCGGTAGGAATATCCGCCGTATTCCGAAAGAACAAGCGGCTTTTTGCGCCCGGACAGCTTTATCGGCTTGAAATATATATGCTCGCTTTCGACGTCGCTCATTTTCGGCTTGAACCAGCCCGACGCTGTATCGAAAATGCGCGTGGGGTCCTTGCTTTTAAGCGTTTCATAGCAGTTTTCGGCATCGAACTGTCCCCAGCCCTCGTTGAATACCGTATAATAAATCACGCTGGGGTGGTTGTAAAGCGAATCGATAATTTTGGTTGCAGATGACAAAAATTCGCGCCTGCGGAAGTCGCTCGCCTTGTGAGTTATACCCCTTTTAAGAAACAGAGTCGGCAGTGCGGTATCGAGCAGGAAGGAATATTTACCGCTGTTGATAAAATCCTGCCAGACTAGCATACCGTATTTATCGCAATAATAATAGAAAATATCGGGCTCGGCTTTAATATGCTTTCGCAAGGTATTGAAGCCGCATTTCTTCATTCTTAATATATCGTCCTCATAGCCCTTGCTCGTCGCAGGGAGAAAAATGCCGTCGGAGAAATAGCCCTGATCGAGCAGACCGTGCATAAAAATCGGCTCGCCGTTCAAAAGAATCGTATTACCCTTTATTTCGACGGTACGAAGTGCGAAATAGGAATCTACCC
>JAZTXJ010000088.1:0-9214 GCA_045636285.1 Eubacteriales bacterium | reverse complement strand
CTGCAACAAGCTCGGCAATCTTTTCGGGATAGTTCTTACCGCACGCGATGTAGTCGAGGAAGAAAAGCGGTTTTGCGCCGACGCATACAACGTCGTTAACGCACATTGCAACGCAGTCGATACCGATGGTATCGTGCTTGTCCATAAGAATAGCGAGCTTGAGCTTTGTGCCGACACCGTCGGTACCCGAAACGAGAACGGGCTCTTCCATGCCTGCTATATTAAGACCAAAGCAACCGCCGAAGCCGCCGACGTCATCAAGACAGCCGTCGTTACGGGTACGGGCGATATGCTTTTTCATGAGTTCTACTGCTTTGTAGCCTGCGGTGATATCGACACCTGCTGCAGCGTAGCTTTCAGATCTGGATTCGTTATGCATAATGATTATTCCTTTCCGCTCCAGCAATAGGTGCAGAGCTTGCATCCATCGATGCCGATTGCTTTGATTATTCCTTCGAGCGATTGGAATTCAAGCGAGGCAAAGCCGAGCTTTTCACATATCGCCTTGCGGAAGTTTTTACCGCGTTCGGTAGAGGAATCGCTGTATTCTTCGATATATTTGAAGCCTTCCTCGCCTTCCAATTCCATAATGATACGTCTGCCGAGCAGTTCCATATCGTTCGTATTGCGAGAGAAGTTCAAATATTTACATCCATACATAATCGGGGGGCACGCCGAGCGCATATGCACGGCTTTTGCTCCGTTTTCGTACAGAAAATCAACAGTTTCTTTTAACTGTGTTCCGCGAACGATCGAATCGTCGACAAAGAGAAGGCTCTTATCTCGAATAAGATCGTGCACGGGAATTTGCTTCATTTTTGCGACCTTGCAACGCTCTGCCTGACGAGAGGACATAAAGCTTCTCGGCCAGGTGGGAGTGTATTTTATGAAAGGACGCGCGAAGGGGATGCGGCTTTTATTCGCATATCCGATAGCGTGAGGTGTTCCCGAATCGGGCACGCCGCCAACATAATCGATATCGTTATACAAGCCCGTTGCCATATCGGCTTCTGCCATTATTTCGCCGTTGCGGTAACGCATTACTTCAACGTTCACGCCTTCGTAATCCGAGGTGGAATATCCGTAATACGACCAAAGGAATGCACAAACTCGCATTTCCTTACCCGCTTCTGCAAGCTGTTCGATACCGTCGGCAGTGATTTCCACTATTTCGCCGGGGCCCAATTCCTTTTCATCGTTATAGCCGAGCTTTTTATATGCGAACGATTCGAAAGAAACCGCATAACCGTCTTCGGATTTGCCGATAAGCACGGGTGTTCTGCCGACTTTATCACGCGCGGCGATTATAGCACCGTTATCGCGCAATACCAAAATAGAGGCAGAGCCTTCGATAAGCTCTTGTGCATAGCGAATACCCTCTACAAAATCCGATTTGCGATTAATGAGCGCCGCCAAAAGCTCAACGCTGTTTACGGCACCGCCTGTCATAGCATCAAAATGATCGTAGCCTGTGTTAAGACAGAGCTCGACAAGCTTATCCGCATTATTTATGGCACCGACAAAGCAAAGCGCATAGGTGCCGAGATGCGAGCGAATAAGGAGCGGTTGCGGTTCGGAATCGCTTATACAGCCGATTGCGGCGTTACCGCTCATATCCTCGAGCACGTGATCGAATTTTGTGCGGAAGGGAGAGTTTTCTATATTATGAATTACACGCTGAAGCCCGATTTCTTTATCGTATGCCGCCAAACCGCCGCGGCGTGTACCGAGGTGGGAGTGGTAATCGGTGCCGAAGAAAACGTCGGCAAGGGCATCGTGCTTCGACGCTACACCAAAAAATCCGCCCATGGGGTTACCTTGCTTTCTGTAGATTTTATTTGTTTATGCGAAGAAAAGCTCGGAAAGAGTCATGGGGTCGATATATTCACCGTTCTTGTAAACGCGCATATTGCCCGATGCGATTTCATCGATAAGCATAACGCTGCCGTCTGCATCGTAACCGAATTCAAACTTGATATCGTAAAGAACAAGACCCTTTTCTTTGAGATCGTCAGCAACGATCTGGGTGATCTGCTGAGTCATAGCCTTGATATCGTCATACTGTTCAGCGGTCATAACGCCAAGATCAACAAGGCCGTCCTTGGTTACGAGGGGATCGCCCTTTTCGTCGTTCTTGAAGGTGGTTTCAACGTATGCGGGAAGATCTGCGCCGAGTTCGCAGTAATCGCTGTAACGGCGGTAGAAGGAGCCGACAGCTTTATGACGGCAGATAACTTCGAGGCCCTTGCCGAATACCTTTGCGGGAAGAACTTCCATAGTGGTATTTGCGAGGTCTGCGCTTACGTAATGGGTTTTGATACCTGCTGCGTTTACCTTTTCGAAGAAGTAAACGGACATACGAAGGTTAACGTCGCCAACGCCGTCGATAGTAAGACCTACCGAGTTTTCGCCGGGATCAAACACGCCGTCCTTGCCGGTGCAGTCATCCTTGAATTTAAGAAGGTAGTTGCCGTTGTCGAGTGCGAATACGTCTTTGGTTTTTCCGGTGTAAACAAGTTTCATTTTTTTATCTCCTGTAAATTGAATGTAAATTTAAAGCTTATTGATTATATCTGCATCTTTTGCAAGAACAGCTTCCGCATCGGACACGCGCTTTGCATCGAGCTTTGCGGCGAGCTCTTTATCTTCTACCGCAAGTATCTGTGCAGCCAAAAGTGCCGCATTTGCACCGCCGTTTATAGCAACGGTCGCGACGGGAATGCCGGTGGGCATCTGTACGGTTGCAAGCAATGCGTCCATACCGTCGAGCACAGGACCCTTGCAGGGAATACCGATAACGGGAAGAGTGGTGTTTGCCGCAACAGCACCCGCGAGGTGTGCCGCCATACCTGCCGCCGCAATAATAACGCCGAATCCGTTAGCGCGTGCGTTAACAGAAAAATCGCGTGCTTGTTCGGGTGTGCGGTGAGCGGAATACACGTGTACTTCGAAGGGGATACCGAGAGCATCGAGCATATCGGTAGCTTTTTTGATTATGGGCAGATCGCTGTCACTACCCATTACTATTCCTACTTTTTTCATTTTTAACTCCTATTAAAAAACAAAAAGGGCGCACTTACTCAAGGAGCAAATGCGCCCAGACGGTCGGCAATGATTTTACCCGAAAAATTCGATTCGGGGCTTCCCTTTTTATGGGAAAGTTCTTTGTTCCCTTGTGGTGCTCCACAATTATCCGTCAGTCGCAAAGAACCGATTGAATTACATTGCTGATTATATCATATTGACATTTTTGTGTCAAGGCACATAGGCACAAAATTATACGATTTTTTGATATTTATCGTCAGCAAAAATACTAATGCTTAACAGCCGCTTCGCAGTATACGCAACGAAGTCCATTTTCTGTTTCGGATACCTTATGAACGAGTCCGCGTTCGTTGTTCGAGATGCAACGTGCGTTCGAGCAGGCAACGCCCGAAACGGTTCCGATTTCGGCGGTTTTGGTGCAAGGCTCTGCTTCGGCTTCCGTCAAAAGCTTTAAGATAAGCGCTTTACGCATGGTTTTGCCGTTGAAAACCTGCTTGAAATAGCACGCGCGGGGATCGCTGTCCACGTCGACGCTGATTTCTTCGACTCTGGGAAGCGGATGAAGTATCGCCATATCGTTTTTGGCGTTTTTGAGCTTTTCGGCATCAAGAATATACAACGATTTCAATCTTTCGTATTCGTCCTGATCGTCAAAGCGTTCGCCCTGAACGCGTGTCATATAAAGGATATCCAATTCGGGAATAGCCGATTCGAGATCGCGGGTTTCGCGGCAGGGGATGCCGTGCTTTTCGATAACTTCCCTCTTGATATAATCGGGAAGAACTAGCTCTTCGGGAGAGATGAGCACGAGCTTTATACCCGTATAGCGCGAAAGCGCGTGAATGAGCGAATGAACGGGTCTGCCGTATTTAAGATCTCCGCAAAATCCGACTGTAAGGTTATCGAAGCGACCTTTTTCGCGGTATATTGTCAACAAATCGGCAAGCGTCTGTGTGGGGTGTGCGTGTCCGCCGTCGCCCGCATTGATAACGGGAATGCTTGCATTGAGCGAAGCAACGAGAGGCGCGCCCTCCAAGGGATGACGCATCGCTATAATATCTGCGTAACAGCTTACGACGCGTGCTGTATCGGCAACAGTTTCGCCCTTCGATGCAGAGGTGTTCTTTGCATCGGAAAAGCCGATAACGCTTCCGCCGAGCTCGAGCATAGCCGATTCAAAGCTCAAGCGGGTACGGGTAGAGGGTTCGAAAAAGAGAGTCGCAAGCTTTTTGCCGCGGCAAAGCTCCGAATACTTTTTCGGCTCTTCGATCATATCGCAGGCGGTCTTTATAAGCTCGTCGATTTCTTCAACAGTGAAATCGAGAATATCTATAAGGCTTTTCATTCTTTAGCTCCGTTGATTGCAAGATAGTTCTTGATTCTTTCTACGTTTTCTTTGTTCGATTCGTCTTCTTCGAGATATTCGATAATATCGTAAACGTCAACAACCGAGTATACGGGGAATCCGAATTCTTCGCCTACTTCTGCCATTGCGGATTTTTCGGTTTTGCCCTTTTCCTTACGGTCTACCATAACAAAGGTAGCGGCAACCTTCGCGCCTTCGATGCCCGAAAGGATAGCCATGCTTTCGCGGATTGCGGTGCCCGCGGTAATTACGTCTTCGACGATTACGATTTCTTCGCCCGCTTTGGGAACGTAGCCGACGAAAACGCCGCCTTCGCCGTGATCCTTTATTTCTTTACGGTTGAAGAAGAAGGGCACGTCGAGACCGTTTTTCGCAAGAGCAACAGCCGCCGAAACAGCGATAGAAATACCCTTATATGCAGGGCCGTAAAGAACGGTTCTCTTGTTGCCTATCTTTTCGAAATAAGCCTTTGCGTAGAATTCGCCCAATTTCTGAATCTGTTCGCCGGTTTTGATTTCGCCCGCGTTGATAAAATAGGGGATTTTTCTGCCGCTTTTCGCGGTGAAATCACCGAATTTAAGCACGCCTGCAGACTGCAGGAACTGTATAAACTCTCTCTTGTAGCTTTCCATAATATACCTCCGATTATTTGATCGTTATAATTGAAATTTATCGTCTTCCGTAAGACCGAGCATATCTATCGCCCGTTCGAATATTTCTTTTGCGTTTTTTAAGCCTTTGGGGTGGTGTGCGTCACTGCCCATATAGAATTTACAACCGCATTCCTTTGCTATTCTGAACATTTTCAGAACCGTATCCGCTTCTTCTTCGGCAAAGCTCATATCCGAAGCGTTCAGCTCGATTCCAACGCCCAAAAGAGCGCATTTTTCGAACAGAGCGCGAAGCTTTTGTTCGGGAAGTAGCTCGAGAACCTTAAGGTAATCCTCTCGCTTCGGCGCGATAAGCGGAGAAGCAAGGTGCGCCAAGCCGATTTTATGAAACGGCAACGGCATCGCCAACAAGCCTTCGAGCCGCAAAAGCCAAGCCTGTGCCCTTCCATCGCAGGTCGAAGCATCCTCTTCGGTTATCGTGAAGCCCTTCATGTGCAGGTGCGTTGTCGGGATTACGATAAAATCGAAATCATCGAACCGTTCCTTCGGCATGCCGAGCCGCATATTTTTATCAATATCGGTTTCACAGCCGAACAAAAAGCGTATTCCCGCATGCTGAGGAAGCGGTTTGGAACGTGATATCCATTCGTAATTCTGCGCGGAATAAAATCCGCTCGCGCCTTCAACAGAGTCATCCCAATAATGATCGGTGATAACGATGGTTTTAAGCCCGTTATCCTTTGCGTATTGCAATATGGCTTCCGTCGTTTGCTCGGGATCCTTCGAGCAAAGCGAAATATGCGAATGTATATGCAGGTCGTTATCAAATACGTAACGCATGACAGACTGTACCTCGTCTACAAGGCTGTTATCCTATGAATTCGCGAACACAGCGTTCGTATGCCGCAACGGGATCTTCGGCAGCGGTAATAGGTCTGCCGACAACTATATAATCCGAGCCGATAAGCTTTGCCTGCTCGGGAGTCATAACGCGCTTCTGGTCGCCGATATCGCCGTCAGCAAAGCGCACGCCGGGGGTTACGGTCAAAAATTCGTTACCGCAACGTTCGTGTACCTTGCCTGCTTCGAGCGGCGAGCAAACGACACCGTCAAGACCTGCCTTTTTTGCATTTTCGGCATAGTGCATAACAACTTCATCGATAGGTGCTTTGATAAGAAGATCGTTTCCCATGCTTTCCTGATCGGTAGAGGTAAGCTGTGTTACCGCAATAAGCAGGGGGCGTGTTCCGTCGGGACGGGTAAGTCCTTCGAGTGCCGCTTCCATCATACGAACGGTTCCGCCTGCGTGAAGGTTGCAGATATCAACACCGAGATTCGAAAGAACAGCCATAGACTTTTTAACGGTGTTGGGAATATCGTGAAGCTTGAGGTCGAGGAAGATCTTATGTCCTCTCGCCTTGATTTCGCGTACAATTGCGGGACCTTCGGCATAGTAAAGTTCCATACCGATCTTTACAAACGGCTTTTTGCCGGTGAATTTATCGAGAAATTCAAATGTTTTTTCTGCGCTTGAAAAGTCGCATGCGATAATTACGTCCTTACCCATTGTGTGCAGCTCCTATTATATCTTTTAAATTTTCTATTCTGTATTTTTGCATTACCGCGGGAAGCTCTTCGATAATTGTTTTGCAGGCATAGGGATCGACAAGGTTTTGCGCGCCTACCTCGA
This sequence comes from Eubacteriales bacterium, assembly GCA_045636285.1. Taxonomy (GTDB): domain Bacteria; phylum Bacillota; class Clostridia; order Oscillospirales; family CAG-382; genus Coliplasma. Next base: position 2,502 of record JAZTXJ010000088.1, on the reverse strand, counting down.
CCGCGGTTGCACCTGCAAGCATCATTTCGATAACGTCTTCGGCACAGCTTACACCGCCCATACCGATAACGGGAATTTTAACGGCAGAAGCGACCTGATAAACCATTCTTACTGCAACGGGGAAAATCGCCTTGCCCGAAAATCCGCCCATTTTGTTTGCGATAATCGGCTTTTTCTTATTAAGATCGATACGCATACCGAGCATCGTATTTATAAGGCTTATACCGTCTGCGCCTGCTTCTTCACACGCTTTTGCGATAGCAACTATATCGGTTACGTTGGGCGAAAGCTTTATAATAACAGGCTTATTCGTTACAGCCTTGACAGCGCGAGTAACTTCGGCAGCCGCTTCGGGATTTGTACCGAACGACATACCGCCGCCGTGCACGTTGGGACAGCTGATATTTACTTCGAGCCAGCCGACCTGCTCACACGCATCAAGCTTTTCGCAGGTATATGCGTATTCCTCTACCGAAAAGCCCGAAACGTTTGCCATAACCTTTTTATTAAAGCATTTTTCGAGCTTGGGAAGTTCTTCGGAAATAACCTTTTCGACACCGGGGTTCTGAAGTCCCACGGCGTTTATCATGCCCGAAGTGCATTCGGCAATACGAGGTGTGGGGTTGCCGAAGCGGGGGTCCTTCGTGGTACCCTTGAAGGAAAAGGTACCGAGCATATTTATATCGTAGAGCTCGGCGAATTCATAGCCGAATCCGAAGGTTCCGCTTGCGGGGATTATCGGATTATCGAGCTCTATTCCGCAAAGATTTACCTTTGTATTTACCATAAAATTTCCTCCTTTTCGAGGACGGGACCTTCCTTGCATATACGCTTATAGCCGGTTACGGTTTTGCAGGAGCAGCCCATACAAGCACCGAAGCCGCAGCCCATTCTTTCCTCGAAGCTGTACTGCCCAGAGGTTTTCGAAGCGGCAAAAACCGCTTTGAGCATAGGCTCGGGTCCGCAGGAATAGGTATAGGTATAATCGGCATCCTGCATAAGCGCGGTTACAAAGCCCTTTGTGCCGTGACTGCCGTCGGCAGTGGTGACACCGACCTTACAGCCGAGTGCTTTAAATTCTTCTTCATAGAAAACTTCGTTCTTCGTATTGAAGCCGAGAATGACAGAAACGTCCTTTCCCTCTCCGCGAAGCTTTTTTGCAAGGAGATACATAGGGGGAACGCCTACGCCGCCGCCGATAAGCAGAGGCTTTTCGCCCGAAAGCGAGGTATTGTAGCCGTTGCCCAAGCCGGTAAGCACGTCGAGCGTGCCCGATTGCATTTCGGACATTTGCTCGGTACCCTTACCGACGACCTTGTAGATGATCGTAACGGTATCGCCTTCGCAATCGCAAACAGAGATCGGTCTGCGAAGGAACAAGCCTTCAAGCTTGATATTTATGAACTGTCCGGGTGCCGTTATTGCGCTTGTATCGCCCTTAAGGCGCATACGCATAACGTTTTCGGTGAGATTGATATTTTCGGTTATCTGAAACAGAGATTGCTTCATATTTTCCGCCTTTATATTTTACGAATCTATTGTGGAGATGGTAAGAGTGGTTTCCTCCAATACGTCGAGAAGAACTCTTACCGTATCGAGCGAGGTGAAGATAGTAACGTTGTTTTCTGTTGCAAGGTGGCGGATTTCGTAGCCGTCGCTTGCCTGATCGGGTGCCGAAATATCACGCGTGTTGATGATATATGCGATATGTCCCTGACGGATAGAATCGGGAATTTCGCTCGAGCCGTCGCCGATCTTTTTAAGTACGTGGGTACGGATACCGTTGCTCTTGAGGTACTGTGCGGTGCCTTCGGTAGCTTCGATATTGAAGCCGAGGTTATAGAAGCGGCGAATTAAAGGAAGCGCTTCTTCCTTATCCTTATCTGCAACGGTTGCAAATACGGTGCCGTAGTTCTGCAAGTGCATACCCGAAGCCTGAAGTGCTTTATAGAGTGCGCGGTTGAGCTTATCGTCATAGCCGATAGCTTCGCCGGTGGACTTCATTTCGGGAGAGAGGTATGCATCGAGTCCGCGGATCTTATTGAAGGAGAACACGGGAACCTTTACGTAGTGGCGTTTCTTCTCGTCGGGGTAGATGTCAAAGATACCCTGCTCCTTGAGGCTCTTGCCCATGATTACTTCGGTTGCAATGTCTGCAAGGCTGTAGCCTGTAGCCTTGGAGAGGAAGGGTACGGTACGCGGGGAGCGGGGGTTACCTTCGATGATGTATACGTTTTCGGCCTTATCGACGATAAACTGAATATTGAACAGACCTACGATGCCTACGCCGACACCGAGCTTCTTTGCATACTGAAGGATAATGCCCTTAACCTTATCGGAAATGCTGAATGCGGGGTATACGCTTATCGAGTCGCCCGAGTGTACGCCCGTACGTTCAACAAGCTCCATAATACCGGGAACGAATACGTCTCTGCCGTCGCAGATCGCATCGACTTCGACTTCCTTGCCTTCGATGTACTTATCTACAAGTACGGGCTTGTC
>JAZTXJ010000087.1:0-7768 GCA_045636285.1 Eubacteriales bacterium | reverse complement strand
CATCGCAACGACGTAGCCCTTCGAGCGCAGGGCGTTGACTATTTTCAGCTTGAAGGTCGGCGTTACTCTTGCAAAAACACTGCATTTTTCGGCGATACGCGCAAGCTCGCGCTCCTTGCATTCGGCGAGCTCGCTTTCGGTATATACCCTTTCGTCCCTGCTTATCATCCCGAGCTTTATCGCAACCGCACGCGCCGTTTGCGGATGGTCGCCGGTTATCATCACCGTGCGTATCCCCGCGCGCCTGCAAATCGCAACCGCTTCCCGAGCTTCGCTTCGGGGCGGGTCGCTTATTCCGCAAAGACCGATAAATTCAAGCCCGCAGGAAAGAACATCGTCGGGCAGAGCTTCGCAATGCTTCCCCGCAAAGCAGATAACCCTGAGTGCGTTTTCGGTCATTTCCGCGGTGCGCTCTGCGATTTCGCCGCCGTTTGTGCAATACCGCGAAACAATATCGGGCGCACCCTTCATATATACGAAATATCCCTTTTCGGCACGGTTTACGGTAACCATATATTTCTTTGCCGAATCGAACGGAATCTCGCTCACACGCGGAAACCGCGCTCTTTGCGCCGATAAATCCTTACAGCAGGCGGTAAGCGCAAGCTCTGTCGGAGAGGAATCGTTGTTGCAGAGCGCGAACGCCCTTAAAAGCTCCTCTTTATCGCCGTAAATTTCCTCGACGGTCATTTTGTTGCAGGTGAGCGTGCCGGTTTTATCCGAGCAGATAACCTGCGCGCAGCCGAGCGTTTCGACCGCGGGCAGACGCTTTACCACCGCCTTTTTTCTTGCCATAGTCTGCACCCCCGCCGAAAGCACGACGGTGACTATCGCAGGGAGCCCCTCGGGTATTGCGGCGACCGAAAGCGAAACCGAGGTCATAAACATTTCGCCGACGTCCATACCCTTTATGAGCGAAAAGACGAATATAACGGCACAGATACCGATAGTTATATTGCCGAGCAGAGAGCTGAGCTTCGCCAAGCGCTTCTGGAGCGGAGTTTTGTCGGACTGACCGCCGATCATCCCCGCGATTTCACCGACACAGGTGGACATTCCGGTTTTTACCGCAATCGCCCTGCCCCTGCCCGAGATAACGTGCGAGGAGGTGAACACCGCGTTCGCCGCCTCGGAAATCGGTGCGGCTTGGTCGGGAATCGCAAAGGCGTTTTTCGCAACCGCGGCGGATTCCCCCGTGAGCGCCGATTCATCGAGCATAAGCTCGTTCGATTCGATAAGCCTTGCATCGCAGGGGACTATATCTCCCTTTTCGAGCAGAAAAACGTCGCCCGGCACGATAAGCCTGCTCGGCAGGCGGGTTATTTCTCCGTCACGCAGGACCGAGGTTTCGGGCGAGGTCATTTTCTTTAGCGCCTCGAGCGCCTTTTCCGCCCTGCTTTCCTGAAGCGCGGCGATAAGTCCGTTGATCATCACGATAAGCAGAATGATTATCGGGTCGGCGTACCCCTCTCCCGAAATATAAGAGGTCGCAAACGATATTGCCGATGCGATAAGCAGTACCACCGTCATTCTGTCGCAAAGCGAAAGGAAAAACCTTTTTATAAACCCCGTCTTGCCGAGCGTTACAAGCGTGTTTTCGCCGTACCGCCCGAGCCGTTCGAGCGCAGAAGCCGAATCGAGCCCGTTTTTAGTGCTCTTCAGCTCGGAATAGAGCGCCTTTAAATCATCTCTGTACCACATCGTTCATTCCATCCTTTCGATACCGTTTCTGCACAAATAAAGCAAAAACAGATTAGGAAACATCATTAAAGCATTGAATATATCCGCCGCCGCAAGCGCGGTACCGCCCGATAAGAACACTCCGCAGAACGCGCTTATCGCAAAGCAGGCGCGGTAAACGTAAAACACATACCTTCCGTTCGGGAAAATAAAGGCAAGACAGCATTCGGCGTAATAGCACCAGCTGAGCAACGAGGCGAGCGCAAACACCGAAATAAGTATTCCAAACGAAATCCCGCCCGCCTTCCCGAACGCGAGCGAAAACATCGTAAATGGCTCGGTATTACCGCTTGAAAGCAGGCATAGCGCGGTGAGGGTCGAAACGACAAAGGTATCGAAGAACACCTCGAATATCCCCCAGCGCGCCTGAATATCGGGGCTTTCGGCTTCGGCGGTAGCGTGCACGAGCGGCGACGAGCCCATGCCCGATTCGTTCGAAAACATACTCCGCGCAAAGCCCTCTCGCAAGGTATGGGCAAGCACCGCGCCCGAAAACCCGCCGCCCACCGCATTCAGCCCGAACGCCGAACGGAATATCGCAAAAAACGAATCGGCTATCGAGCCGCTGTTCATAACGAGTATTACGGCGCAGGCGATAATATACACAGCCGAAGCAGAGGGCACGAAAACGCTGTTCACCGCCGCAATGCGTCTTCGCCCGCCGAACACGGCAAGCGCGACAGCGGTAAGAGAAAGTAAGCCGAGCGCGACGCGGCTTAATCCCGTATGTGAAAACAACAAAGCCGCCGCGCCGATTTGGGTTATGTTTCCCGTTGTGAACGATGCAAGCAGGCAGGCAATGCAGAAAAAGAGCGCGGTTCTTTTATAGCCGAGCGAGCGCAGAAGAAACGGCGCGCCCCCGCTTATTATTCCGCAGGCGGTTTTTCGTTCGGTGAGCGCGGTCTTTACCTCGGCGTATTTCAGCCCCATGCCGAAGAAGGAGCACACCCACATCCAGAAAATGCTTCCCGCACCCCCGACGGTTATCGCATAGCCTACCCCGACGATGCTTCCCACCCCGACCGTTCCGCCGAGCGCGGTAGCCGCGGCAGAGAGCGGAGATATGCCCGCGCCGCCGCCCCTGCGAAGCGAAAAAACGGTGTGCTTTAAGGTCGATAAAACCGCTCTCGGTCGGTAAAAGCCGCTTTTGCAGGTAAAATATATTCCGAAAAAAAGCAATAAGGCGAGCGTTGGGATTCCCCATACCGCATTTCTGAGCGTTTCTATGCTCATCACTCCTTCAAATGTTGACTTTTTATTTGCCGTGTGGTATATTTGGTTTATAAATAATCTTAATGCCGAGGTGAATGTTTTGGCAGACGCCGTATTCAAAAAAAGATTCAAGGGCTATGACACGAAGCAGGTCGATGAATTTATTATCGAGCTGAGCGACAGATATTCCCAAAACGAAGAAGAGCTGAACGCAAAGCTGCGCGAAGCACTCAGCGAAAACGAAAGATTAAAGGAAGAAATAGCCGCGTTGAAGGCAGAAGCCGAAGCACGCGAGCTTGAACACGCTTCTTCGCTTGCAGAAGCCAAGCAGGAAGCGGATGCGCTTTGCACCGAAATAGGCGAAAAAATGGTCGTTGCCGATAAACGCGCCGCGGAAATCATTAAAAACGCCGAAAAGGAAGCGGCAATTATCGTTACCGACGCTCGAAAAGGAAGCGAAGCCGAAGCGAAGGCGATACGCGCACGCGCCGAAGAGGAAGCGGCAAAGCTTATCGAAGACACCCGACGCAAATGCGAAAGCATTAACGCCGCGGCAGAGGAAATACGCGAACGTCAGAACGAAATGAATAAATCGCTTATCGAATCGGAAAACCGATTCAACACGGCGCTCAACAAGCTCCGCGAGGATATAGGAGAGGAACAGTAATGAATATTTACGAACAGGCGAAGGCTTATTTCGCCGATAAAGAAATCAAAGCACAGGCGATAAACGACCTTGCGGAAATAATCAGAATCCCTTCGGTTGCAGGCGAACGCGAAGGCATTTATCCCTATGGTAAGGTTTGCGGAGAAGCGCTTGACTGCGCCGCGCGCCTTGCGAAAAAATACGGCTTTACCGTCGAAAACCACGAATACCACTGTATGAGCATTCTTTACGGAGAAGGCGAAAAGGAAATCGGCATCGTCTGCCATCTCGACGTTGTCCCCGCGGGCGACGGCTGGAGCGTTCCGCCCTACGAGCTCACCGTGAACGAAAATCTGCTTATGGGCAGAGGCACTCACGACGACAAGGGCCCCTTTATTCAAAGCCTTTATACCCTTCGCTTTTTCAAGGAAAACAATATAAAGCTTCCCTTTGCGGTACGCCTTATTTTAGGCAGTGATGAAGAGGTCGGCAGCTCCGATCTCGAATATTTCGTGACCGTACGCAAGCCCCCGATGTTTTCGTTCACCCCCGATTCGAGCTTCCCTGTTTGTATCGGTGAAAAGGGTATTCTTACCGTCGAATGCGATTTTCGCGGTCTTGAAGGCGAATTGACCGAGCTTTGCGGCGGCACCGTTTCGAACGCGGTTCCCGGCGCGGCTTATGCGCTCGTTTCGAAAAAAGGTCTTCCCGAAGCGGAAGGCATTACCCTTACCGAGCTCGAAAACGGCACTAAAATCGAATCGGTCGGCAGAGCGGCGCACGCGGCAATGCCCGAATCGGGTATCAACGCGATAAACGTTCTCGTTTCCTATCTTATCGAAAACAAGCTTGCCGATAAAAACAGCCCGCTCGGCATTATCTGCGAAGCAACCTCCGAATATTTCGGCAAAACGCTTGGTATCAACGCTGAAAATGTCGATTTCGGTTATCTTACCTGTGTCGGCGGCGTTATAAGAGCCGATAAAAACGGCATTACCCAATCCTTTAATATCCGCTATCTCCCCGAAACACCCTATTCGGAAGTAGTATCCGCAATCGAACGCGCGGTTGCCCCCTTCGGCGGAAGCGTACGCGTTTGCGGTCAGTCCGACGGATATTTCGTTTCGGCAGACGACGAAAAGATAAAAGCGCTCACCAATGCCTGCGAAAGCGTGCTCGGTATCGAATGCAAGCCCTATACCATGGGCGGCGGCACCTATGCCCGCTGGCTTCCCAACACCGTAGCGTTCGGCTCTTCTATCGAAGGCGAGCGCGAATATCTCGGCAGTGAAAAGGGCGGCGCACACCAGCGCGACGAATATATTTCGGAACGCGAATTTTTCGAAGGTATGCTTATCTATTCGCTTTCGCTCAAAAACCTTTCGGATATTTTGTAATTTATAAGCTCATAAGGAACCTCTCTTGCAATATTGCGCTTCACAAGGGCGTTTGCTTTCAAAAGGCAGACGCCTTTTTCTTTATCGAACGAAATCTCGTGCGTGCATTCGAGTATTTCGCAATCGAGCTCGGAAAGCGCGTCGTCGAACGCGTCCATAGCGAAAAGAGAAGCCTCTTCTTCGTCTATATCCTCGTAAAGCGGGGTGTATTCGCTGTACGTCACGCGTGAAACCTTTATCGGAAGCTCAATAAAGCCGAACAGCTTAACGTTTTTCTCGCTCGCAACGGCATCGAAATATTCGTAATCGCATTCAAGCCCGTGCAGAGAATAAAGCTCTGCCCCAAGCACGCTGTAAACCCGCCTTACGACACGGTTGCCGGTATAAACACGCGTGCTCCGCTTAAGCGGTATTTCTATTTCGATTTTCTCCTCGACCGCGGCATAAACGATTCCGCGCGCGTGGGTCGGGGTGAACGAGCCGTTTCTGCCCTCGATAAAGGAATTGATAAGCAGCTCGCCCTTGAAAACGGTGTCGCCCTCGTGCACCTCGGGCGTGCCGTCGGCGGCGTCGATATCGAGCACTATTCCGTCGTAATCCGAAACGACGTTGTAAAACCCCTGCTGTGAAACGATTTCGGGGGTCGGAACGCGCTCCAACACCGAAACGGTTATATGCGTTCCGTTCACGGTTATTGCGGCAGATGAAAGCTCGCGGCATTCAAGCAAAAGCTCGTTCGCCTTGTAGAGCCTGTCTATATCGGGTATATACGCGCCGACGCGTATCCCTATTCCGTCGAGCGCGGCTTCGATTTCCTTATCACCAAGCCTTTCGTTCCCGCTTATTTCGATCTTCCACACGAAAAGCTGTGAGGCGAGCAGTAAAAGCAAAAACAGAAAAAAGCCCGCAAGCAGACCGTAACGCCTGCGATAACGCGAAAACAAAAACGGAAGCCCGCGCCTTTTATAAAGCTCGATTTCGGTGCCCGTTTCGCCCGCCAGCGCGATTACCGCCTCCGCCGAAAATAACGATACCCTAAAATAAACGTATTCGCCGTCGGTTTTTTCCATACGGATATTAAGCCTTTTCGAAATCGCAAGCGTCGCAAAGCGTGAAAAGTCCTTTATCCCCGTTTTAAAGGTATATTCACCGAATACGCCGTGCAGAATACTATATAAATTCAATTCCGTCTATCCTCCCGTCGATTGCGATAACGTCCTCGCTCAGATGCGTAAGCTCGAGCCCGCTTCCGTAAACCGATATAATATATTCGCCGTTTGCAAGCCCTATACGCTCGGGCGAATATTCGCATATACGGCAGTACCCCTGTGCAAGCAGGCGCTCGCGCCCGCGAATCTCGACAAACACGGGCACAGCCGCGTTTTTGAATAAATCCTTTATCAGCTTCATAAAATCGCTCACCGCTTCAATATACTCATTTCGGGGTGATTTTATGAAAGCAAGAAGGTACACCGCGATAATATCCGATACCCTTTGTGTTCTTTTGTTCGTTTATCTGCTCGTTTTTCCGAATCGCGCTTCGGTTCCGACAAAAAGCGCGCTCGAATTCTGCGCGAAAACGCTAATCCCCGCGCTGTTTATATATACCGTGCTTGCAAAAATCACGGTGAGCCTGCCGATAACCGAAAGGCTCGAGCGTATTATCGGCACCGCGCCGATAGTGCTTGCGGCGGGTATGCTGTGCGGTGCGCCGATAGGTGCGAAAACCGCGCTTTCGCTTTACGAGCAGGGCCGTATCGACAAAAAATACGCCGAATATTTATGCTCGTTCACAAACAACGCGAGCGCTTCGTTCGTTTTGGGGTACGTCGGGAGCACGCTTTTCGGCGATATATTTATCGGCGTGCGGCTGTTTTTATATCAGCTCGCTTCATCGCTTTTTACCGCGCTCGTTATGCGGCTTTATATGTACGGCGGGAAAATAAAGCGCGATTTGCCAAATGCAACGCACAAAAGAATCAAGCTGCAAGCCGCCGTGCGCGAGGCGGCGGAATCGATGCTCGGCATTTCCGCCTGCGTGGTGTTTTTTATCGTCGCGGGGAGCGCGGCTTCGTCACTGCTCTCGCTTGCCCCTCTGCCCGACGCGGTTTTGCGGTCGGTGCTCGAATTTTCGTCGGGGTGCGCGTCTGCTTCGAAGCTGCATAGCTTAGCTTTGCCCGTTTGTGCGTTTTCGATCGGATTTTCGGGGCTTTCGGTCGCGCTTCAGGTTTCTTCCGCAGGCGAGGGCAGGATCGGGATAAGACCTTATCTTCTCGGCAAGCTTATTTCGGGCTCGTGTATGACACTGCTTGCCGTTATTTTCGGTTGACAAATCGACAAAATAAGTGTATATTAAATAAAAAGAAACAGGAAAGGCGGTAACGTATGAAGCGCAACGAGGAAATAGAGCGTATTTGTGCCTATTGCGAGCAAGCGGTGGTTATAAAGGAATCCGACATTTGTATTTGCAATATCAACGGCGCGGTGAAGCAGACCCACGGCTGTAAAAAATTCTCGCTCGATATGCTTAAAATCGCTCCCCTGCCCCGCAAATTGCCCGAAGACGAAACCGTGTTTTTCGAAATATAACGGCAAAACCGCAGTGTTTGCAAGACATTTTATCTTTTTTTCGATTTTTGCAAAAAAAGGGTTGACAAATACAAATATTCGTGTATAATAGTTCTTGCGCGTTCGGGAATACCCTCTGAAAAGAACGCAAAATAAATCGCCGCGGCTGTGGCGGAACTGGCAGACGCGCACGTTTGAGGGGCGT
>JAZTXJ010000086.1:0-11542 GCA_045636285.1 Eubacteriales bacterium | reverse complement strand
AAGCCTGCCCGACGGATACGATACCGTGCTTACCGACGACGGCGTGAATATCTCCAAAGGGCAAAAGCAGCTTATTACTATCGCCCGTGCGATGATTTCCGATTCGCCGATGCTTATTCTCGACGAAGCGACCTCGAACGTAGACTCGCGTACCGAAATAAAAATTCAGGAAGCGATGACCGAGCTTATGAAGGGGCGCACCTGCTTTATTATCGCGCACCGCCTTTCCACCGTTCAGAACGCCGATACGATAATCGTTCTCCAAAACGGCGAAATCACCGAAATGGGCAACCATACCGAATTGCTCGCCAAGGGCGGTTTTTACAGCACGTTATATAACTCGCAGTTTGCGTAAAAAATCGAAAAAAGAGGGCTCAAAAGAGTCCTCTTTTTGATTTTCAATATAAGTAATACTTTTTGATTTCGCTTTCGTAAGCCTTTACCTTTTCGTTTTGCTCCTTTAAAAAGCGTTCGATATCAAAGCTTTCTTTTCGCCAATCGTCACTGCCTAAAAGCAGGTCGATAAAATAGGGCGCGTTTTCTTTATAGGGAGGCAAGAATTCAAACTCCTTATGCGTGCGGCGAATCAGCTCGAACATATAAAGCGCGGCTTCGAAGGGCGTGAATGCGCGCGGGTCGGTCATTAAAAGCCTTATTCCGTTACATTCTGTCCCCGTATACTTCGAAAAGCTCGGAACGAAGCGCTCGGCAGAAAATTTTACGCCCGAAAGCCCCTTTGAATTCATAATTTCGGCAATCCCTTCGGCATCGAGCCACGGCGCGCCGATAAGCTCGAAAGGGGAGTGCGTTCCGCGCCCTTCAGAAAGATTGGTGCCTTCGGCAAGGCAGGTGCCGATATAGTAAAAGCAGGTGCTTGCGCTTTTTATGTTCGGGGAAGGGGGAATCCATTCAAGGTCGGTATCGCAAAAAAGCATATCGCGCTTCCAGCCCTCCGCCCGAACGACTTTCAATTCACAGCCGATATTTTGCGTTTCGTTTATATAGCGCGCATATTCGCCGACGGTAAGATTGTGCCGTGTTGCCGTTTCGTAACGTCCGACAAACGAAGAAAACCGTTTATCGAGCAGAGTGCCCTGCGGAGCAACAGCACCGATAGGGTTGATTCTGTCGAAAACTATCATTTTTTTACCCGCCCTTGCACAATCCTCCATAGCATAGGCGAGCGTGCTCGTATAGGTATAAAACCGCGCGCCGACGTCCTGAATATCAAACGCGACGGTATCGATATTTTGCAAAGCCTCGTTCGGAATATGCACGCTTCCGCCGTAAAGGCTGTAAATCGGCACGCCCGTTTTTTCATCGCGCGAGCTGTCGATATGCTCGCCCGCCTGCACGTCGCCGCGAACCCCGTGTTCTGGCGCAAACAGACAGAAAAGCAAGCCCTTTTCGTAAAGCAGGTCGATTGTCGTTTTTCGGTTTTTGTCAACGCCGGTTTGGTTTGTTATAAGCCCGATCCGCGCACCCGAAAGCTCGGGCAATATTTCGTTCAAGCGGTCGATGCCGTTTTTTATTGTTGCTTTTTTCATATCAATCTCCAAAAACCGCGTTGTGAAATTCGGAGCGTATTTTAAACAGACCGTAATTTTCACGCGTGGGATGTATGCGGTTTGTCAGAAGAATCGCATAAAGTCCGCTGTCGCGGTTAACGTATATCGAGGTGCCCGTAAATCCGTTGTGACCGTACCGCCTGCCTATAAGCTGGAAGCCAAGCCCGCGGTGCTCGTCAAAGCTCGGTGTGCGGTCGGTTATCGCGCTTTCGAAAAGCGATTTCGAAATAAAGCCTTCCCCGCGTGATGAAAGCATTTTCGCAAAGGTAATACAGTCGTCAAGGTCGCAAAATACCCCCGCATTTCCCGAAACACCGCAAATAAACCTTGCGTTTTCGTCGTGAACCTTGCCGCATATAATCTCGCCCGTGGCGCTGTCGCGCTCGGTTGCGGCGAAGGGCTTTTCGGAATTCGGGCAATAAAAGCTGTTTTTCATTCCCAAGGGCTCGAGCACAAGCCTTGTTACTACCTTGTCAAGCGGCTCGTTTTCGATTTTTTCGATAATTTTGCCGAGCAAAATATATCCCATACAGCTGTAAACCGCGTTACTTCCCGTTTCGTATCCGAAAGGCTCCCGCAGGATTTCGTCTGCCGCCTCGCTCGGTGCAATACCGCGAAGCCAAAGCGGAAAATGCGCCTTTATGCCGGAGGTGTGCGTCATAAGCTCGAAAACCGTTATGCCTTCCTTGCCGTAGCAGCTTTCGAAATAATCGCCGACCTTGCTTTCGAGCGAAAGCCGACCGACTTCTATAAGCTTTAGCGCCGCCATGGTCGTGCCGATAAGCTTCGAAAGCGAAGCCATATCGAAAAGCGTGTTTTCGGTAATCGGAAGAATTTCGGGATAAACCGCCCGATTTCCGCCGAATTCGCGGAATAAAACGCCGTCCTTTCCGCCGACAGCCGCCGCATAGCAGGTGTATGCACCGTTTTCGATTCCGCGCTCGAGTAAATTTTTAATCATTTCGCAATTCATATCCGTCACCTCATTTTGATTATAACACGCTGTCGGCAAAAATCAATCAAAAAGCTTGCGGATTTTATCAAAAAACGTTTAAGCGGCGTGGGTTTTAAATATTGATAAACGACTCGGGCAGTTTTCCTTGCTCTAAAAACGCGTCGAGCCGATTGCTTGCCTCCTGCTCTCCGCAAAATTCTATGTAGTCGGCGAAAAAATACATAACAAACCATTTTCGGTCGGCAGGCTCGTCCCAAAAGTCAGGGCGGAGCATCGCCGCGCGGTGCATAAGCACGCTCGTTTCTTCGACGCTCATACCCGATAAGCGCCTTTTTCGCAGAAAATCAAGCAGCAAGGAAAAAACCGCTCCGTCGTAATCAACGGCGGTGCTTGCGGATATTATGTATTCGTTCAGCAGCGAAATCTGCCTGTTCGGGTCGTTCGATGCGAAAGAAAGCTCGAGAATTATATCGCTCAACGGCTCTTCCTCTTCGAGCGCGGTGTTTATAAAAGCGTTCAGCTCCTCGCGGTATCCCAGCGATAACAGAATTTTAAAAAATGCGGCTTGCTCGTACGTCATAATGCTTCCTCCCAATGTGTTTGCCTTGATTGTAGCATAGCCGAAAAGCACAAACACGGAAAAAAGTCTGCGAATCCGATAAAATAATCGCGTTTTTAATGATTTTACATCGATTTTACTTGTGTATGATTACGGATTTTACATTGTCGCCGTAAGATAAGGGTACAATAAAATTAAAACGATTTTAAAGCCTAAACAAAAACACGAGGTTATGTAAATGAACATTTTTGACGTACTTACGCTCATAGGCGGACTTTGCTTGTTCCTTTTCGGAATGAACCTTATGGGCGACGCGCTGGAGCGAAGCGCAGGCAGTAAGCTTGAAATTATGATCGGAAAGCTGACTACCGGCAAGCTCGCGGGACTGCTTACGGGTCTTGGCGTTACCGCCGTTATTCAAAGCTCTTCTGCAACGACTGTTATGGTCGTCGGCTTTGTAAATTCGAAGCTTATGACCTTAAAGCAGGCGATTCACGTTATAATGGGCGCGAATATCGGCACCACCGTTACGGCTTGGATTCTGAGCCTCAGCGGTATTTCGGGCAGTAATATGTTCCTGAAGCTTTTAAAGCCGTCTGCCTTTACTCCTATCCTTGCTCTTATCGGTATCGCGCTTTTGATGTTTGCAAAGAGCAACAGAAAAAAGGATATTGCTATTGTCCTTCTTGGCTTTGCAACCCTTATGTTCGGTATGGAAACGATGACCGACGCGGTTTCGGGGCTTAAGGATATTCCCGCATTCCAAGAAATGTTCCTTATGTTTACAAACCCCATTCTGGGTGTTCTTGTCGGCGCGGTGCTTACCGCCATTATTCAGTCGAGCTCCGCTTCGGTCGGTATTCTTCAAGCGCTTGCGGCGACGGGTGCCGTTTCCTACGGTGCGGCGATCCCGATTATTATGGGACAAAACATCGGTACCTGTATTACCGCAATTATTTCGTCCGTCGGCACGACCAAAAACGCAAAACGCGCGGCACTCGTGCACCTGTCCTTCAACGTAATCGGTACGGTGGTTTGTCTTGGCGCATTTGCCGCCGTCAAAGCGATTCTCGCCCCCGCGCTTTTAAGCGAAGCCGCAACCTATGCGGGTATTGCAACGGCGCACTCTATATTTAACATCGTGTGCACCTTGCTCCTCCTTCCTATGTCGGGACTGCTCGAAAAGCTCGCATATAAGCTTATTCCCGATACCGCACAGATCGAAAAGGTATCCGAGCTTGACGAAAGACTTCTCGCTACCCCCGCGATCGCGCTTGAATGTGCTCATAACCTCACCTTTGATATGGCAAGAATCGCAACCGATGCTTTAAAAAGCAGTATCGAATGTCTCGGCAGCTATGACAAGGCGAAAGCCGAAGCGATTCGCGAAGCCGAGGATAAAACCGACCACCTCGAGGACGTCATCGGCAGTTATCTTGTAAAATTAAGCACAAAGCAGCTTAACGAAAACGAAGGTGCGACGGCTTCGATGATTCTAAAGGCTATCGGAGATTTCGAGCGTATATCCGACCACGCTGTAAACATTGTTGAATCTGCAGAAGAAATGCGAGAAAAAGGTATTGCTTTTTCTGATGGTGCGAAAGCAGAACTTGACGCTCTTTGTGCAGCGACTGAAGAAATTGTAACTTTGTCTTACAGCGCATTTGTAGAAAATAATGCTGACAACGCAAATCTTGTAGAACCACTTGAGCAGGTAATTGATAGGATGAAGGAACTTCTCCGCACCCGCCACATTGACCGCTTGCGTTTGGGAGATTGCAGCATTGAGGTTGGTTTTGTTTGGAGCGACCTCATTACCAATATGGAAAGAGTTTCTGACCATTGCTCCAATATTGCGGGCTGTGTTATGGATACGAAGTCGCGAAATATGAATCTGCACGAATCGCTAAAGCTTTTAAGAAGCGATAACGAGTTTTACAGAGAAAAATACACCGAATACACGAAAAAGTATCTTTCCTTTGTCTGAACAAAAAATGTCGCTTTCATAAAAGGCGGCATTTTTTAACCGTGTTTTCGCGCAAGGAATTGAATTTGGAAACGAAGTGTATTATAATAAAAAAAGAAACTAAAGGAGAGCAAGCTATGATCTGGTGTGTTGACGACGACAATACCATCCGCGAAATAGAGGTTTATACGTTAGAGCAAACGGGCTTTGAAGCGCGCGGCTTTGCCGACGGTATATCGATGCTCGAAGCGCTTGGGACCGAAAAGCCCGAGCTTATAATTCTTGATATTATGATGCCCAAAATGGACGGAATCGAGGTGCTTAAAAAGCTTCGTTCCGAATCGGCATACAAAAATATTCCGGTAATTATGGCGACCGCCAAGGGAACCGAAATGGATAAAATCGGCGGACTTAATTCGGGTGCCGACGATTATCTCGTTAAGCCCTTCGGCGTTATGGAAATGGTTGCACGCGTAAAAGCGGTGCTTCGCCGTACCGCAAGGGAAGAAACGACTGCGGATATTACGGTAGGCAATATTGTATTGAAAGAAATCGAGCATAAGGTTATTTCGGACGGAGAAAAGGTCGAGCTGACACATAAGGAATTTGAAATACTTAAATTGTTTATGCAGAATCCGAGCATAGTGTTTTCGAGAGATAAGCTGATGAGCGAGGTCTGGGGAACCGATTACGTCGGCGAAACCCGAACGGTTGATATGCATATCAAAACCCTGCGCCATAAGCTCGGCAACGCGGGCGGGCAGATAAAAACCGTTATCGGTGTCGGGTACAGATTGGATCGGGAAGTATGACAAAAAAGATATTTCGCTCTATTTTTACCGTAGCGCTTCTTGTTCTTCTTGCAAGCATGGGTATTGCAACCAGCTTTTTGTATGATTATTTCAACGCATCTCAGGTAAAACAGTTAAAAGCCGAGCTTTCGCTTGTGGCAGATACCGTTAACGACGTCGGTGTGGAATATTTCGAAAATTACGATTCGTCGATTTTCCGCTTCACCGTGGTCGATGCCGACGGTACCGTTCTTTACGATACGCAGGCAAACCCGAAGGAAATGGAAAACCACTTAGACCGCGAAGAAATCGTCGAAGCATTCGAGAACGGAACGGGAAGCAGTACCAGAAATTCCGCTACCCTGACCGAAAAGACTATTTATGAAGCAATTCTGCTCGAAAACGGCGACGTGCTTCGTATTTCTATAAGTCATCTCACCGTCGGCGGACTTGTTATCAAAATGCTGCCCGCGATCAGCGCTATTATCATATTCGCGGCGGCGGTTGCAACCGTTCTTTCGCTCACTATGGCGAAAAAGGCAACGGAACCGTTGTTACAGCTCGATTTGGACAATCCGACCAACAATACCCACTACGAAGAATTAACCCCCATACTTACAAAAATACACAAGCAGCACAAGCAAATCAAAACGCAGATGGAAGCTCTGCGCCGAAAGTCCGACGAGTTCGAGCAGATAGTTTCCTCTATGAGCGAAGGCTTGGTGCTGATCGATGAGCACGGTATGGTGCTCAGCATGAACGCGGCGGCGAAGAAGATATTTGCCGTTAAAAAAGAGGTTAAGGGCAGTGATTTTCTGCTTGTTGACCGCACAAGCAAAATGAGCAAGGCGATTTGGAACGCACTTGACGGCAACCACTGCGAATATACCGAGGAAAGAAACGGCAGGGAATATCAGTTCACCGTCAATGCCATAGAATCGGACGGAACGGTTCTCGGCGCGGTTATTCTCGTATTTGATATAAGCGACCGCGCTTTTGCGGAGCGTAACCGTCAGGAGTTCACCGCAAACGTTACTCACGAATTAAAAACACCGCTTCAATCTATCATCGGAAGCGCCGAACTTCTCGAAAACGGTCTTGTAAAACCCGAGGACACCGCAAGATTTGTCGGCAATATCCGCAAGGAAGCAACAAGGCTCGTATCTCTTATCAACGATATTATCCGCCTTTCTCAGCTCGACGAAAACCACGAGCCCGCGACCGAAACGGTAGAGCTGACAGAGGTCGCAAAAGAGGTTGTCGAAGCCCTTGCAATATCGGCATCAAAGAGAAATATAGCACTAACCGTCGAGGGCGAGCCCTGCAATATTTTCGGAGTGCGCCGTTATATATACGAAATTATTTATAATCTTTGCGATAACGCCGTTCGCTACAACGTAGAGGGCGGCAGGGTCGAAATTAAAATCGGCAAGAATAACGGTCGCGCGGCAGTGTCCGTAAAGGATACGGGCATAGGTATCGCACCCGAACATCAAAGCCGTATCTTCGAACGCTTCTACCGCGTGGATAAAAGCCACTCCAAGGAAACCGGCGGTACAGGTCTTGGACTTTCTATCGTAAAACACGCCGTTGCCTATCACGGCGGCAAGGTGACGCTCGATAGCGAACTCGGCAAAGGAACGACAATTACGATTGTGTTTTGATTCAAAAAGCGTTTTTAAAAAAACCAACCCAATCAAAACGCTTGCCGTGTGGAAGCGGGGCGAGGTTGAGGCGGCAAGCTCTATTTTGCAAATCCTTTTAATTTGGTCAATATGGAGCCAAACGCTTCACTTTCACGAATAAAGTCATATTGTGTATACTTTTCAGATATGAGCTTTTCGAGCAAATTATGACTGTTATTGTGTCCGTCGTGCCACCAAATTTCGCCGCATTCTATTCCCTTTGCAACGGGAGAGGTGTGTACAGAGTCAGTCGAAAGTATATCGAAATAAATTGCATAATCGGTTGCAGAATTCAAACAAGCGATTGTGTTTTCCGTATCTTTTCTGGTTGCATAAATATCTGCCATTTGCCTATATGCGCCTTCAATGTCCTGAGCCAAGAAGAAGTAATCTCCGTTGGGGAAATATAATTTAATCATATCAATACACATCTGATTCAGTTGCAATACTTCATCATCGGTATAAATTCGGTTGCCGTCATCATCGCAAGTTGAAATTAAATCGTCGATGAGCGCCAATACGTTTGTGAATTGACGGATTGCTTCATCGCGGATAACTTCAAACTGTTTCTTTCCGGTGTACATTTTCCCGAGCAACTCACCGCAGGTATAATTCATACCTTCTAACATCTTTGCGAGCTTTTCAGCTTCTGCGGTTCGACCTATTTTCGGATACCATAAGCACGCCATAGAAAGACAGTTGTTTCTTATTTCCGAATCGGTGCACTCGTTCAATATTTTTTCGATATACAAAACTGCCTTATTTTTGTTATTCTCTTGAACCGCAATGGGAAAAGTATTGTTATACAAAAATATTTCATTAGCGTAAAAATCCATTAATTTGTACGATGACGGATAAAGGATCAATGCTTTTTCTGCAAGCTCAACTGCTTTGATCTGGTTTCCGTCTGCGGCGGTTTGATACATTTCGTTATACAGCTCGTCAATTTGTTTGTTTTTGTTCGATACATCTATCCCGAGCAGTTCATCCGACGATACCTCGAATATATTACAAAGAACAGGAATTTGCGAAATATCGGGCGAGGTTCTGTCGCATTCCCATTGTGAAATTGCACGTGAGGTTATACCGAGGTATTCTGCAAGTTGTTCCTGTGTAATATCTTTCTCACGGCGAAGTTTTTTGATAGTTGTTCCTAAAGACATATTTATCGTCCTCCAAAAAGTATTCAAAAGCGCTTTTGTGATTTTAGTATAACAAATGCAATGTGTTTTTCCACGAAGCGTTTAATGTGGCTGTGTATAGCGCGGCTATGATTTTCAAAGATATTGTATCACAAAATCCGTATATATCAAGAAAAACCCCGACGCCAAAGGGCAGAGCGAGGAGTAAAATTCATAAATAAATAACGCAAAAGACGGCACTCGTTACGAGCGCCGTCTTTGTATGTTTGAGGGGTTGGGATTGGTCACGCTTTTCTCATACTTGAATGCAATGCAAAATCGGGAAAAACAATTCCGAATTTCCTTTTCTTTTTTTCTTCAGCGTCATTATACACAACAAATCGTCACACAGATCAAATAGGCAATAAGAGTCATAATACAAGCCTTCTGCCTCGATATTTTCCAAGATGTTGCCGAAATAATCGATTTTAAGTATTTGCGTACGGTTCTTTTCGGCAGAGCAGAAATAATAGTTGTTGTTCACCTCAAAAAATTTCGAGGTGCCCAAGGTGTTAAAATCAAAGACGGTTTCACCTGTGTCTATGTTCACGGAATAGAAGTGTCCGCCTTGACCTCCTGTCCCGAAAACAATATTGCCTTGATTTAATATCATATCGGTATAGAGATAGCCTTTTAAGGATTTTTTCCATAACAATCTGCCGTTTTTATGACACATATACCCCCATTCGCCAAAATGAGAAATCGTATAATCGCCAAATATAAAATCATCACATTCCAAATGGTAGGGAGCGTGCTTCGCGGTAAAGCTTTCTTTATATTTTTCTGTATTACCGTTTTTGCCAAAAGTAAGAATATGCCCGTTTTGAATATCAAAGGTCATCTCTGTTATACCTAAATCGGCGTCAAAGAAAACGCATTTCAAAACGTCTTCCTTCACAGCCGCTCCGCTGTAATACGTCGGAGACGTTTTTTCTAAATCAAAATCTTCAAAACGGTTTTGCCATAAAAGCTTCATAGCATTTACCTCTTCGTGAAATTCGTGATTCACTTAACCAACGTCATAGTCTTCGAAGCAGTTGAGCAATACTTCACAATCGCAATATCCGCCCATATCCGTAATTTCGGTAATTACATCTTCAATCATCTCTTGCGAAATGTTCTCCTTGAGCCATTGTTCTGTATGGTGCAGGATGTGATTACAGCAAGAAATATGCAGTTGCTCTTCTAGGTATTCAAACAGTTTTCGCACATTTTCTTCTGTGAGAATGTAATCCTTGCTCTGTTCTGCCTTCCACGCCTTTTTCAGAGCGCTCTTCTCCTCTTTCGATAAGCCGGCCATGCTTTCAGCCTCCGTCAAATTTGTGATTTATCGACTTGTCCCCATTATACAACCGAACCGCCCCGTTTGCAAGAGGGATTTGTATGAACTTTGCGCTATCCCATGGCTCAATATGGACTATCCATAAATATAAATATTAAATATATAACCACGTGTTAGAATCGACTCGCTTGCCGAGCGAATAGTGCAGATTTTTTCTATCAACAACTGCACCGCAGTAGACAAAGAAAAGCCCCGCAAGAAGCGGGGCTAAATTTATGCTTTGCATTTTTCGACCCATTCGTTCCAGCGGGGGTCGGATTGGATTTCGTTGACGACCAAGGAATACTCCTGCACAGACCACCAAGGCCAATCTTCCGCAAGGCTGATTGCTTCGGTGTGGGGGTGCGTTTTGTCAAAGCGCCATCTTGCGGTATCGATTTTGACCAGCTTCAAAAGCGGCGCGGTATATGACGCATCGGATTTAGCGCAAAGCTCTTCGAACGCCTTGAAATGCACAAGCGATTTATCCAACGCTTCAAACGCTTCGTCGTGCTTGCCGTCGAGCCAAAGATAAAGCGAGAGCAGAGTGTACATTCTTGCAATATACGAATTGTAAATTCCGTAATTTCCGTCGGTGCAGACATGGTCGAATAACGTAATTGCCGACTTAATGCTTTGTGCTTTTTCAGCGGGCGTTAAATTTTGCTCGTAGGATAACATCGTTCCGATGATCGATTCCGCGCTTGCGCAGATCAGCTTCAATAACGCTTCGCCGCAGGCTTCGGCGCGGCGTTTGCCGTCAAAGGCGTTTATACGCAGACATTCATACGAGCCGTAGATTGTCGGTGCAGATTCGATCGCGGCAAGCGCTCGCTCGTGCTCACCCATATTAAGATAAAGCTGTGTCAGATTATTTAACGCGTTATGGCGCGCTTCGCCCGCCTCGAGTGTTTTGAGAAGCTTTTCGTAAATCACGATTGCTTCCTTCCACTCGGCATAGCCGCGGTGTCTTTCGACGTCGTAAACGTTATAACCCTCGGCGTCGATAAGGTGATATTCGCCGTAACGAACGTAGCCTGCGTTGTAAAGCACGTCTGCAAGACAATGCATAATCCTTTCGTTAGCGGGAAATTCGATCATTGCTTCTCTTGCGAGAGACAGACACTCATCGATGTTGATATCAACGCCGTTGTTCTTGTAGTTCATTTCCTTGATTTGCTTCACGAGCGCATCTATCTTCTTCTCGCGGTCGTTTTCATAACCGAAAAGCTCGTCGATAGTGATTCCGAAATAGTTGGCGATTGCGGGAATCATTTCCATATCGGGATAACCGCCGTTTGCCTCCCAGCGCGAAACGGCTTGATTGGTAACGCCGAGCGCGTTGGCAAGGTCTTCCTGCTTGCGCCCGTCGCGCTTGCGAAGCTCTTTTATTTTATCTCCAAGTGTAAGTTTCATAAAAACCTCCGAAATATTTATTTCACCGGTGTGCTTTTATTATAGCTTACACGGAGTAGCAAATCAATAATCAATCTCTTGTTTGAAAATCAACGATTGC
>JAZTXJ010000085.1:0-4103 GCA_045636285.1 Eubacteriales bacterium | reverse complement strand
GCTACGATCCGACTTCGTCGCTCTTTTTCGGCTTGAACCAGCCCGACGCGGTATCGAAAATGCGCGTGGGGTCCTTACTTTTAAGCGTTTCATAGCAGTTATCGGCATCGAACTGTCCCCAGCCTTCGTTGAAAACCGTATAATAAATCACGCTCGGGTGGTTGTAAAGCGAATCGATAATTTTGGTTGCAGACGACAGAAATTCGCGCCTGCGGAACGGGCTTGCCTTGTGGGTTATACCCCTTTTAAGAAACAGAGTAGGCAGTGCGGTGTCGAGCAGGAAGGAATATTTACCGCTGTTGATAAAATCCTGCCAGACGAGCATACCGTATTTATCGCAATAATAATAGAAAATATCGGGCTCGGCTTTAATATGCTTTCGCAAGGTATTGAAGCCGCATTTCTTCATTCTTAATATGTCGTCCTCATAACCCTTGCTCGTCGCGGGGAGGAAAATGCCGTCGGAGAAATAGCCCTGATCGAGCAGACCGTGCATAAAAATCGGCTCGCCGTTCAAAAGAATCGTATTACCCTTTATTTCGACGGTACGAAGTGCGAAATAGGAATCTACCCTATCGCTACCCGAAATAACCGTAAAATCATATAAATGCGGAGTGTCGGGCGTCCAATTTATCGGGTTTTCAACGTCAAGACGGAATTTTCCGCCGCCTACGCGGTATTCCCTGCCTTCGAAAAGAAGCGTTTTTTCGTCCTCGCCGCCGAATATTTCGATATCGACACCCTTAAGGTCGGGCGTGATGCGTATTTTTTCGATATAATTATCGCAAACGCTTTCCAGCCAGACCGTCTGCCATATACCGCTTATCTTCGTATACCACATACCGCCGCGCTTGAGCGTCTGCTTGCCGTAGGGGAGCTCTTTATCGAGGTCGTCCCAAGCGATAATCATAAGCTCGTTTTCGCCCGTGCAGAGCTTATCGGTTATATCGTAAGAAAAGGAATTGTATCCGCCGATATTCACGCCGACAGCCCGACCGTTTATATATACCTCGGCGATCTGGTCGCAGGCGCCGATATGGAGAATAACCCTTTCTTTTATAAATTCGGGATCAAGCGTAAGAACGCGCTTATACCGCATAACCTCGCCCTCGTTCAGCGCACGCATAACGCCTGAAATACGGCTTTCGGGCACGAAGGGTACCAATATTTTACCGTTATAGATCGGCACGCCCTTGTTGCTTCGGTTCTCGACCGAAAAATCCCACAAGCCGTTCAGGCATAAATAAGATTCTCTTCTGAGCTGAGGGCGCGGATAATCCGAAAACGGCGTTTCACAGCCGTAAAGCGAAGCTTCGTATTCGGTTTTAAGCGATACGGTTTTCATCAAGAAGGGCTCCTTTTTGCTTTTTCATTATTTATTTTAACACAACAAGCACGGCTTTTCAACAATTTATAAGGCAGTTTCCCGATTTTTCGTCATATCCCTTAATTTTGTGCAAAATCGTTGAAAAACGGCTCGAAATATGGTATAATAAATCGAACAGCCGCAATTTGCGGCAATAATTTTGATATGAGGTTTTTTGACGATGAAAAGAATTCTCTCTTTCGTATTATCGGCACTGATGCTCGTTTCGCTCCTTGCAGGCTGCACCAACACCGTTACAGAAACGCTCAAAACCGATTTTATCTGCAACTTCGTTCTTACTCAGGTAAATGAAGAACAGAAGATCAACGTTGCCTTTAACTCCGATGAAAATATCACCAAGCTTGAAGTTACCGTAAAGCACGGCGAACAGACGGTTTGCGAAAAAACCTTCGAAGGCGACGCGCTTAAAGAGAAAAACGTTACGCTCGATGCTTTTTACGGCAAGCACACCGTAAGCATTAAAGCTATCGCGGGCGAATTCGAAACCAACGCCGTTTCGGAAATTGCACTTTCGGCAAGCGAATACGTTATCGCGCCTATTTCCGGCTCGATGCCCCAGCTTTACTTCACCCTTAATATGAAGGAAATCACCAACGACCACCAAATCCCCGCGTTCGTTTGGCTCGCACGTCCTGACAGCTGGAACTGGGAAAACCTTCCCGAAAACGTTTATGCAATGCCCAACGCGCCTATCGAAGAGGTGCTCACCCACAACAATTACGACAAAATGGTAGAAGCGACCGACGCTTATATCGAAGAACTTTTCGCTATCAACAGCGGCTCGAAGTTCAATCTTTATATCAACGACTACAACTCCTACCTTTATCTTAAGCTTCTTGCGGGTAACGGTATTCCCGAAAGCAATTACTACGTAACCCTGCTTTCCGACGGCGGCGCTTCCTACAAGCACTTCAACGCCGCATTCAATATCGAAGAAGAGGGCTTTGATGCAGACGCGAAGTATGCCGAAATGGCAGAAAAGCTCAAAACCCTTTACAGCGAAGTACGCGAAGCGAAGGATTACGACGGCGACGGAAGCAAGTTCAGCATCGAAGGCGAAGCCTTCAAGCAGTATTCCTACGTTGCCGCAAAGGAAATGAACAACGTTGAATGGTGGATTCTCCGCCCGAGAGCAGGCGTGCTTTGCTCCCCCGATGAAGAATTCATCAATATGGTTCTCAACGACGATAAAAAAGAGGGTATTATCGAAGAACGCAACTTCGCAAACCCCTTGAAAGCAATGACCGACGACGAAAAGACGGCTCTTAAATCGCTTTACAACTTCAACAACGAGCTTTTCGAAGCGGCTGACGAATCGGGCAAAAAGGCTATGATGATTCTCGGCTCCTGGGCAAACGCAGTAAACGAACCCGATTTCGAAGACTACGTTAACCTCGTTAAAGCATATTACGGCGAAGAAGAATTCGTTTATTACTACAAGGGTCACCCCAACACCCCGACAAGCAACTACCCCGAAAAGCAGGAACAGCTTGAAAAGCTCGGTCTTATCGACGTTGAATCCTCGATCAATGCAGAGCTTATCCTCTTCTTCTATCCCGATATTTATATGTGCGGCTATAACTCCAGCACCTTTATGTCGGTAGAAAGCGCAGAAATGGCTTGCTGTATGTTCAATATGAGCATCGCGGATGCAGAAGCGAACGAGGGCACCAGCGAATACAGAAGCCTTATCGGCATCTACACCTCGAAGATTACCGAGGATTCCCCCTATGCTTCCTACTGCGAGGGCGATGGCAACTATTACCTTATCGAGTTCAACAACGATAAGCATGACGATGCCGATTTCGCTATCTTCGATGCAGAGGCAAACAAGATCACCTATCACAAGAAGTAATATTTTAAACGGACAGAGAACGAAAATTCTCTGTCCTTCTTTTTTATAAAATGTGTTGACTTTATTAGAGCAAAATGCTATAATTATATCAGCCAATCACTATATTAAAGGAGAAAAATGTTATGGCAATAGGAATGATTATCGGTTTTATTATCGCCGTTATTGCGGTTGCGTTTGCTATCGGCGCGGCGGTATCGTTTAAAAAGAGAGCGAGCAAGGCAGGCATTGCCTTTATCGGCTTGATCGCGATCTGCGTGCTCGCGCTTGCGCTTGTACCCTCGAGCTTCCACACCGTCGAAACCGGCGAGGTTGCCGTTGTTAAGCACTTAGGTCTTGCAAAAGAGGTCAAAACCCCCGGCACCTATTTCTCGTTCTGTCTTACAAACACCTATGATTTTTACGACACGAAGGTTCAGAACGTAGATATTACGACCGCGGCTTATTCGTCCGACGCGCAGACAATGTCTATCCAGATGACTCTGCAGTACCAGATTATGTCAGACCATGTTATCGACGTTGCAAGTCAGTACGGCTCGCTCGATACCCTGCAGAACCGTATTCAGTCGATCGCGATTGAAAAAACAAAGTCTATCCTCTCTTCCTACAAGGCAATGGATATTATCGCAGACCGCGCTTCGATGTCCCCCGCTGTTGAGGAAGCGATTATCAAGGCTGTGGGCGACGAATATTTCGTTAACATCGTTGCCGTCGTGCTCACCAATATCGATTTCAGCGATGCTTTCGAGCAGGCGGTTGAGGACAAGATGATCGCAGAGCAGGCGAAGCTCAAGGCAGAATACGAAAACGAAACAAAGATCGCGCAGGCGGCGGCAGAAGCCGAAGCGAAGCTGAAGGAAGCCG
>JAZTXJ010000084.1:0-4472 GCA_045636285.1 Eubacteriales bacterium | reverse complement strand
CTTGTTTGGAAACCAGAATGATTGAACCAACAAGCAAAACAACACCAAGGGTGAAAAACACACATCCAACTACTGTATTCAACTGATTGGCAAAGAAACCAATCATTCCACTGCCTGCCGCACAACAAATCACATGAAATGACTTTTTCATAGCATCGTTCCTCCAAATTCTTATTTGTCGAACTGATTTAGAACCGGCATCGCATTTGTAAGCACAAACGCTTTATTGGGCTATCCCCAAACCCATTATATCATAACAGTTTATATTATTCAAGTTTTATTTCGACTTCGTCGAAGTGATATTATTGCAAAAGCAATAGTGTTATTGAAGCCTATCGGCTTCAGTGATATTTTATTCGCCTTCCAAAACTTGCGTAGCAAATATCACTCGGCGTAAGCCGAATATCACTGCGAAGCAATATAACTCGCCAAATGTAATGCGGCGAATAAAACTGCGAGACTTCCCATAAAGAAGTCTCGCAAACCCTGCTTTTTTGATTAAAGCTTAATCATATTCGTGAATTCATACGGCAATCTTTCGCCGTAAAGGTGGGAATTATCCGAAAGCGCGAGCACCTGCGGAGTGGTATAGCCGTCCGAATGGTTCGAAAAATTGATTACCGTTACGCCCGTATGGTTAAGAGAAAAGGTAGACCAGAAAAGCACGGGCGGAATATCGAGCAGATAAGCAAGCCAAGTCATACCGAAGCCGTAATGGCAGAACACCGCAACGCGTTCTTCGGTATGGTTGAGTATTTTATATTTCAGCCCTTCGTGCTTATAGCCGAGCGATTCGAGAAAGGCATCCGATTCGCGTCCGATACGCTCGAACCCCGCTTTTGCGTTGCAATGGGTAAAGGGGAACGCTTCGTACCATTTATCGCCGAGCGCGAGCGTTTCTTCCTTGCGGTAGCGGGTGGGATTTATTCCGAACGACCAGCACCAGCGGCCGTTTTTTTCGGGGTCGTGCATCATAAAATCGCGTGCGGCGTTATCCTCGCTCATCCAATCGCGGATTTCCATTTTATTACCCGTGAGGTCGCAGGTCGGCTGTGCGGTCTGCTGTGCGCGGACGTTCGTGCTTGCAAAAACCTTATCGATACCGTGAAGCGCAAGTCGCTTGCCCACCGCTTCTGCCTGTCTTTTGCCCTTTTCGGTAAGGCTGTCGGGGTCGTATATAGGGTCGCCGTGGCGTATAACGTATAAAATCATTTCTGTTTCTCCTTAATCCGCTTTGAATGACGGTTATTTGGTTTCGACGATATAAAAATACGAGCTTGTCGGCGAATTGATAATTCTGAATTTCGCACAGCAATATTTTTTCCTGTCGAGCTTTTGAAGCATTTCGTTAATCAGCTCGCCTTCGATTTCGCCCTCTTCGTGTCCGGGATAAACGGCGATAAGCAAAATCGCATCGGTATCGAGCAGGTCGATAGCCGCTTCAACAGCGGCAAGCGTCGTTTCGCGCTTGGTGGTAACGCTTTTATCGCCGCCCGGAAGATAGCCGAGGTTGAACATACCCGCTTTTATTTTGCAATCGATATATTTTTTTGCATTGTGGTGGGAATCGCAGATAAGAGTATAGTTTTGAGGCGCGTTGTTTTCGATAAGCCTTTTCTTCGTGCTTTCGAGCGCGCTTTGCTGTATATCGAACGCAAATACACGACCGCCCTCTCCTACCGTTTGCGAGAAAAACAGAGTATCGTGTCCGTTACCCATAGTAAAATCGGCAACGGTATCGCTCTCTTTGATATGCTTTAAAATAAAGCTTTTTTCGGTTTCGAGAATATCAAGCATGGTTTACTCCAATATTCAACACAAGGGAGGTCAATCAACCTCCCTTGTATGATTATTTATTTGTTAAGATAAACTCTTTCGTGAGTTTTGCCGCTCTTATAGATAGCGCAGATCATTTCCATTGTTTCGTATGCGCTTTCAACGGGAATGAACATTTCTTCGCCGCTTGCAAGGCATTCGTAGAAGTTATTGATCTGCTTGCAGTGGTTAACGCCCCAATAGGATTTAACGTTGCCGTAGCCGAAATCTTCGTTGGGCTGTACTGCGTGGAATTCTCTGCCGTCGTAAAGCTTAATGTCGGCTCTGTCGGCAACGAGGGTTGCAACACCGTTTTCGCAGTGGAATTCGATAAATACCTCTGCATCGTAGGTATAGTAGTTGATCGCGTGGAAGTTTGCGAGCATACCGTTATCGAAGCGGATAGCGCCTTCTGCGGTATCTTCAACATCGATCTTTGCGTGGCCGCGTCTTGCGATGGTAGCATCTACCGATTCGATAGGACGGTTGATAAGGTAGCGCATCATATCGAGAGTGTGGATAGCCTGGTCGATAATAACGCCGCCGCCTTCTTTATCCCAAGTGCCCTTCCAGTCGCTGCTTCCGTAATAAGCGTCGGAACGGTCCCAAGTAACGTAGCACTTTGCGGATTTGATTTCGCCAAGAGTTCCGTCTTCGAGAAGCTGCTTGGTAAGAACTGTGCCCGCATTGTAGCGGTTCTGGAAGATACAGCCGAGAACAACGCCGTTTTCGTTAGCGGTATCGATCATTGCGCGTGCATCTTCGATATTTATAGACATAGGCTTTTCGGTAAGAACGTGCTTGCCGCGCTTGCTGCATTCCATAGAAACGATGGGGTGCAAATAGTGGGGCAGGCAGATATGCACTACGTCGATTTCCTCTTTTTCGAGCATTTCGATATAGTCGTAATAAGCCTTTACGCCGAATTCTTCAGCCTTCGCGTCTGCTCTGTCCTTCTTGACGTCGCAAACAGCAACAAGCTCTGCGTTTTCGCATCTTACGATGCTTACTGCGTGCATGGGGAAAATGTTGCCGCAACCAATAACGGCAGCCTTATACTTTTTCATAAAAAACCTCTGAATTCATAAGTAATTCCAAGCAAATTATAACACAATTATCGAATATTTCAAGCCTTTTTCGGAAATAAAAGCAATTATTTTCTTCGGAAAAGGTCGTTTATCCTCGCAAAATATGCGGTATCGATATTATTGATTGTGCCGTCGGTCGTGCGGAAGCGCCAATTTCCGCTATCGTCGCCGGGGATATTCATTCGCGCATCGCTTCCGAAGCCGCAAATATCCTGAAACGGTATTATCGCAAGGTATGCGCTCGAGCGCCAGACAGATTCGATAATCTTTCTGCAGGCGGGTGCAACGTAGCCGCCCTGTCCCCAATCGCCGTGGTCGAACCCGACGTAATCGAGCGCGAATGCGCGTTCCTCTTCGCTTGCTTCCCACAGCCAGCCGAGAAGGGTGTTATTATCGTGCGTGCCGGTATAGGCAACGCAGTTTATCGGGTAGTTGTGCGGCAGGTGGGTCGCATCGTCGTTCGGGTCGAAGCCGAACTGAACGATTCTCATTCCGGGGAATCCGCTGTCCTTAAGAAGCTTAATAACGTCGTCACCGAAAACACCCAAATCCTCGGCAATTATCGGCACTTCGCCGAGCGCCGCTTTGACCGCTTTGAACAGCGACATCGCGGGGCCCTTCTTCCACACACCCTCGCGGGCGATTTTTGCATCGCCCTTTATTGCCCAATAGGAAGCAAACGCGCGGAAGTGGTCGATTCGCAAAACGTCATATAGCTCGAACTGCCTTTTTATGCGCTTTATCCACCATTCATAGCCCTGCGATTTATGGTACTTCCAATCGTATAAGGGGTTGCCCCAAAGCTGACCGTCCTCCGAAAAATAATCGGGCGGACAGCCCGCAACGCAAGAGGGCTTATAGGTTTCCTTATCGATGTCGAAAAGCTCGGGGTTTGCCCAAACGTCCGCGCTATCGCGGGAAACGTATATCGGCATATCGCCGATGATTTTTATACCGAGCTCGTTGATTTCGTTCTTCGTCTTTTCCCATTGGGTATAGAAAAGGTACTGAACGAAGCCGTGGTAGCGGATTTCCTCTTTAAGCTCCTCTTGCAAAAGAAGTGCTTCGGAATATTTGCTTCCGCGCTTCCAGCTCCAGAATTCGTTGCCGCCGTTTTCGAACTTCAACGCACGGTAAAGGCAGTGCGAAAGCAGGTCCTTTTCGGCGATAAATTCATCGAGCTTTAATTTGAATTGCTCTTCGAGTCGGGAAAAAGCCAAGCGCATTAAATATTCACGCTTTTCACGCGCGAAGGGATAATCGGCGGTAAAGGGTGAGCCGTTATATTTATTCGTGTAGGCTTCGTGTCTTGTAACGAATCCGAAATCCACCATAAGCTCGGGGCTTATATAAAGCTCGTTACCCGCGAATGCGCTGTCCGAGCCATAGGGCGAATTGCCGTAATCGAGCGGAGTGAAGGGGAGCACCTGCCAATAGGAAAAGCCCATTTCCTTAATATTTTTTGCAAAATCAACGGCTTCTTTACCAAAAACACCTACGCCGTATTTTGAGGGTAATGGAGAAATGCTCTTAAGCACACCGCTGCTTCTTTTTATTAAACTCATAAAT
>JAZTXJ010000083.1:0-1680 GCA_045636285.1 Eubacteriales bacterium | reverse complement strand
ACGCAGGGCCATGTGCCCGCAATAGAGCCGCTAAAAACGATACTGTCTTCGTTTTCGGTAACGGTAACGCTTGCGCCGCCGTTATCGGTCTTCGACCAGGTTGCGCCTGCGGGGATAAGCTCATAGCTGTCTGCCGCGCTTACCGAGAACACGCTCATCGAAAGCACCAAGCATACCGCGAAAAGAGAAATCAAAATACGCTTCATAAAAAGCCTCCGTAATTGTTAATTGTACCGTGATTTTAGCACATCGGGCATAAATAGTCAATAGTTTGTGCCATTAAATCGTTGACTATTAAGCCTCTTTCTGTTAGAATAACAGCAGTAACTACGCGAGGTGAAATATATGAATACACAGCTTGCATTTGAATATCTCAACAGAACAAAGCTCTTCGACCGCGAAACCGCATTCGAATATTCGCGCAGGGGCGCCGAGGAAGGTATAGTCCTGCTCGAAAATAAAAACCGCGCTCTTCCGCTTAAAAAAGGCGAAAACGCCGCATTTTTCGGCAGAATGCAAAAGCATTACCTTATGCTCGGAACAGGCTCGGGCGGCAGGGTTCACGCGCTTGTAACAACCAATATTTTCGATTCGCTTACCGAGCTCGGTCTTTCGCTCGATAAAGAAGTCGAACAGTTTTACGACGCCTACGTCGAAAAGCACCCCTACGATAAGGGCGACGGCTGGGTTCACCCCTGCAGTCAGGAAGAGCCCAAGCTCAAGGAAGCCTTCGTTGCCGAATCCGCTTCCAAAAACGAAACCGCACTCTTCCTCGTCACCCGCACCGCAGGCGAGTGCAAGGACCTTGCAAACGGCAGAGGCGGCTATATGCTCACCGAAACCGAGCTTTACAACTTATCGCTTATCAGAAAGCACTTCAAAAAGCTTATCGTGCTTATAAACGCCTGCGGAATTATCGATATTTCCGAAATCAATTCCGCTTCCCCCGATGCGCTCTTAATGCTCTGGACGGGCGGTATGCTCGGCGGCACTGCGGCGGCACGCGTTATTATGGGTGAGGTAAACCCCTGCGGCAAGCTCCCCGATACCGTAGCCGTCACCCGCGAAGCATACCCCGCAAGCGAAAACTGCGGAATGCCCGAACGCGTTTTCTATAAAGAGGATATTTACGTCGGCTACCGCCATTTCAACACCTTTGCCGAAAACGATATTATTTACCCCTTCGGCTACGGTCTTTCCTATACCGAATTCGCGCATTTCTTTATCGATATTCACCGCAACGAAGGCGTCACCCGCATTCGCGCCGTTGTCAGCAATATCGGCACCTGCGCGGGCAAGGAGGTTTTGCAGTGCTATATCAAGCAGCCCTGCGGTAAGCTCGGCAAGCCCAAGCGCGTGCTCGCCGCCTTTGCGAAAACGCCCCTGCTTCAAGCGGGCGAAAGCTGTACTCTCGACCTTTATTTTTCGGATTACGACGTCGCTTCCTACGACGATTCGGGCATAACGGGCAACAAATACTGCTACGTTCTCGAATCGGGCGAATATATCGTCGAGCTCGGAGGCGACAGCCTTTCCGCTTCGGAAGCCTGCTCCTTCAATATCAATTCGGATATTCTTGTAAAAAGCGTTCAGAGCGCGCTCGCGCCCGTCACCCCCTTCGAACGCACCGTCAACCGCATGGGCATAAAAACGACCGAGCCCGCGCCCCTGCGTATCCCC
>JAZTXJ010000082.1:0-21133 GCA_045636285.1 Eubacteriales bacterium | reverse complement strand
ATTTTTGGGGTATCAATAACGAGCGTAGGCGTACGAGTGTACGGCAGTCGAAGTTTTTCTTCAAAGCCCTTGAAAATACAATAAAAAATTAATACCTTATAAAAATAACAGTGTACTTCCGTTTTATATCGAAAGTACACTGTTTCTTTTCTGTTTTCTTTTCAAGGGCGTAAATACCCCTTTTGTCCTCGGTCTGAAAGGCTTCTGTGGGCATAACACCGCAGAAGCCTTTATTTTTTTGCGCCTTTTGGCAAATCACAATATATAGTTGCTCCAATAGGGCGCACCACTCTCTATGGGACTTGACAAGGTGTGTTATAATATTAAGTGGAAGGAAATGCGCTTGCGTAAAAACGGCGGAAAATTTGTCGTTTACGCACATAAAGCATCGAACATTTTAGTGCATATTCCCGAAGGGAGCAGCATATTATTATATTAAAGCACCTTTTGCGCCTGCGCTCCCAAAATTTTTAAGGAGAGAATTTATCCGTGAAAAAGATTATTGTTCCGCTTATGCTCGCCGCGCTTTTGGCTTTGGTATATCCGATTTGCGCGCTGAACTCCTCTGCGGAAAACAAGATTCCGGACGATACGCTTGTTAATTACGGCTACCTGCAAAAGTTCAAGGAAGAATTAAAGCAGGAGCTTATAGAGGAGCTTACCGCACAGGGCGGAATTACCATCACCACCACTTACGAGGACGTTTCCTTTAAGGAAGGACAGATAATCATTCTCGCGCCCGATTGCGAGCTTATTTATCGCGGCGGCGGTGCGGTTGTGATTACCTCGTCGAACCAAGAAAACGAAGGCATTACCGATATGGCAGAGGGCAGAGAATTATTCTCGGGCGAGCCTCTGGAATACGGACATATCTATTATGCCTCCGAAAGCGAATCTCACAAGGCGGTACTTATCACAGGCGGCACGGCGTATTTCACCGTGAGAGGCGATTATGAAATTGCTTAAGCGTCTGCTTTCGTTCGCGCTTGCAACCGTATTCTGTATCGGCGCGGCGATATTCCCGATAAACACTTCCGCAAAAAAATCCGAATATAACGAACCCTTTGTAAGAGTGGGTATGTACGTCGATTCTCCCACGCTCGATACCCGCAGATTTTATTCCAACAATGTTTCCGCAAGCGGCTTCGATATAGGCTATACCGCGGGCGATGAATTCGTAAAGCTCTTTTCGCTTAATGAAGAAAGCATAATTCTCGCGCCCCAGCTCAATTCGAGCTTCGAAAACGGTAAGCTGACATTATCGGAAAACGGCAATATCGGCGCTTACAGCGCGGTATTGGGCAGCTTTTCCAGCTATTCCTCGGCTTATAACGCCGCAAAGGCGAAGGGCGGCTTTGTCGCAATCGTCAAGGGCGGGTATGAAGCGCGCGCATATTCCTCGGCAACGACAGAGGGCGCAAAAAAGGCTTCGGGCGGCAGAAGCGTTGCCGCTCCTGCGGGAAACGGAATTTTCGTGCTCGATAAAAACGGAAAAATACTTATAAGCTTCGAAGATTCCTCGCGCCGTCTTGCACTGCGCGGACAGAACGGCGGCGCCGTCAATCTTCCGATGAAGCACCGTTCGGGTAATATAAACCATTACGATTACAGCGGTATTTTCGAATACTCGGTAACCGATAATCTGCTTACGATGACCAATATTCTCGGTCTTGAGCTTTATACAAAGTGCGTTATGTCCGTCGAAATCGGCACGAACTTTGCGGTTGAAACGAGAAAAGCGTTTGCCGTGCTCGCGCGTACAGTTCCGCTTTACGCAAAGCATAAAAAGCTGGGCTTTGACGTTTGTACGAATTCCGCCTGCTGTCAGGTATACAGCGGACTTTACCGTATGAGCGAGGAAAACAACGCGATAGTCGATGCAACACGCGGCATAATCGCAACCTATAAAAACGAGCCGATAATGGTGCTTTACCATAACTCCAACGGCGGCGCAAGCTGTTCCTCGGTCGCGGCTTGGGGCGGTAACGAAATCCCCTACCTTACCACCGTTTTCCAAGAGGAGCACGAAGAGGGCGATAAATGGTCGCGCGTGTTTACAAAGCAGGAATTTTATAAATATCTCACCTCGCGCAATAGCTTTTCTGCGCTCAAGGACGAAGATATTACTATGAAGATACTTGAAACCGACCCTTACGGCTCGGATTATATCACCGTGCTTTCGGTTTCCGACGGAAGCGGTAATACCGTCACCGTCGAAACGAGCGAGGACGTTCGCTCTGCCTGCGGCTTTACCAGCGCGAATTTCGATCTCGATTACACCGCACGCGTTTCGGTGCTTACCGAAAACGGCAGGGTCGAACAGCGTGCGATTTCGGGTGTGCTCACCGCCGACGGCTATAAAAAGTTCGAAGGCTTCGGCGATAGCGTAAAAACCGTTATGGGCTCGAGTATCACCCCCGATACCGTTACGGTAAACGGCGCGGGTGTCGGCCACGGTGTCGGATTTTCGGCAACGGGAAGCGAAAAGCTTTCAAAGGACGGTTACAGCTATAAATATATCCTTGAATTTTTCTTCAACGGTATAACCCTTAAATACCCGCAATAAAAAACAAGCCCCGACAGAAGCGATCGGCTCTGTCGGGGTGATTTTTTCATTCTGTAGGAACGATGCTCATCGTATCGCGGACAATGTCGGTTATTACGAAATATACCGTTTCGCCGTCGAGTCGGAGCGGTATAAACGCATAATGTGCAGAGGGAGCTTCATTTTTGCTCTTGTAAATAGTGCACTCGATATAATTCTCGGAGGTCTTGGCGCGGAGTCTTTCCTGCCAAAGAGGAGTGTTATCCTCGGACAGCGATGCGATAGAAGCCGTTGCCGCTATCTCATACAGAAATTCGTCGGTTCCTTCATAGCTGTAAAGACTGCCGATGAGGATATCGGTGTCTGTTCTGCAGACAAAAAGGCTGTCAACCGGATTTTGCTCGCTGTCTACAAGCAGGAATGCGTTGTAGATCTCAACGCCGTCGTAATCGTTTTCGAGCAGAACGCGGACCTCCTCGTAATATGCGGCTAATTCGCGTTCGTGTTTTCTTTCGTCAAGCGCCTGCAGTACAGAGCTTGCGGTGAAGTAGCAGAGCGCAACGGCAGAAATACAGAGTGCTATTCGTAAAATAACGGTTCTTGCGCGGCTCGGGCCATAGCTGACAAGCTCGGTCGGAGCCTGCGAAATATCAAACGTGTCTGTCGGGCAGTCAGGGGAATCGGGCTCGGACAACTGCTTTGCGGCAAGCTTGCCGTAATTGACCTGAGGAATCTCTTTTGCAAGAAGGGTGAAAAGCTCCTTTGCCTCCTCTGTTTTTCCGAGAAGCTGCGCCAAGCGCGCTCTGCAAAAGATACGGTGGTACCTGTCGTGCGCTGTGCGTGTGGGTATCTCAAGCCATTTTTCACATTCGTCGAATCTGCGTTCAAGATACATACGGTAAAAGCTCATACGCAAAAACCTCTTTTTCAGAGCGTCTTGCCTGCTTTGCTTTTCCTTGGAGATGCGTTCGTCAAAAAGCGCGCATACCTCGCCCAGCTTTTCGTCCTCGCCGAGATCGAAATAAACGTTTGCGAGATAGATGAGATAGTAATATCCGTAACGCTTTGCCAAGGCGGGTATCTTCGATTTGCTTTCGCAGACAGCGACGACGGAGCTGTAATTGCCGACGGCATATTCTGCGGAGAGCTGATAGATAGAAGCCTTGTTATCGAATTTGCGCGTGCGTATGAGCGCGAGATATGCCTCGGTGTCGAGCTTTTGCGACACAAGCGAGAAGATAAATTTTCCCACAAAAAAGCGAATGGAAATCAAAACAAGAAACAGCGATATTATCGGAGCCGCGATTATAATGGGTATTATTCGAGTCGAAACAAGAGCGAAATCGATAATTGCAAGGAGCAGAATAAGAGCTGATGCGGAAAAATAGTATTTAAGAAAGGCTTTTTGCCCTCTTTTGTATGCTTCGGGAGAAATGTTCATTTGTTTTCCTCCTTGGAGTAAGCTGTTTTATTTCTTTTTTATTATCTTTCCAATAGCCTTTGTGGTTTTCTTGACGGTTTTCGTTATTGCGTTGCCGTCCTTTTTCTTTTTCGTGCCGCCTAATTCGTCATAAGCCATATTAAGCGCCATTTTTGCCGCCATTTTGCGAACCTCACTGCGCTTTCCCGCAAAAACAAAGGTGGTGGAATAGCATTTTTCTGTCGTCGCAACGCCGATACAAACCGTGCCGACGGGCTTTGCCGTGCCGTCGTTCGAAGGGCCTGCAATGCCCGTGACCGACAAAGCAATGTCCGCTTGTGCAAGCCTTAAAACACCTGCCGCCATTTCGCAAGCGGTCTGCTCCGAAACCGCGCCGTAGGCTTTAAGCGTTTCGGGGGAAACGCCCAAAAGCTTCATTTTCGCTTCGTTCGAATAGGTCGTCACCGCCATATTGAACACCGCGCTTGCGCCGGGGGTGTCGGTGATTATTTTCGAAATAAGTCCGCCCGTGCAGGATTCCGCCACGGCGATATGCTTATTTTGCTTTTTCAATCGGTTAATAAGCGATTTCATATAACTTTACCCCAATTTAACAAAATGGTCGGTTGCAAGCGCGCGCTCGACAAGACCGTCAATATCGAGCTTTGCTTCTTCCTCTAAAATTTCCGCCATGTCGGGACGTGTATCGGGGTGCTTGGGGGTGAATACGGTACAGCAGTCCTCATAGGGAAGAATCGAGGTTTCGAACGTGCCGATTTCTCTTGCGCGGACAACGATTTCCTCTTTATCGAGCCCGACACAGGGACGAAGCACGGGCACCGTCGCAACCGCATCGGTAACCGCGAGCGATTGCATTGTCTGGCTTGCCACCTGCGCCAAGCTTTCGCCGGTAATAAGACAGCCTGCGCCGTATCTTTCGGCAAGACGCGATGCACAGCGTACCATAAAACGACGTAAAAGCAGGGTGAACAGCTTTTCCTTGCAGGTCGAAACCAACGTTTCCTGAACCTCGGTGAGTGAAACCGAGTGAAGATATATTTCACCGCAGTATTCGGTAAGAATTTCGGCAAGCTTGCGTACCTTTTCCGCCGCCAATTCGCCGGTATAGGGGGGCGTTTCGAAATAAACGGCGTCGATAGCCGCACCGCGCCGTGCGATCATGTGGCCCGCAACGGGGCTGTCGATCCCGCCCGAGAGCATAAGCATCGCTCTGCCCGAGGAGC
The DNA here is from genome assembly GCA_045636285.1 of Eubacteriales bacterium. Lineage (GTDB taxonomy): Bacteria > Bacillota > Clostridia > Oscillospirales > CAG-382 > Coliplasma. The sequence continues at coordinate 15,924 of JAZTXJ010000082.1, read as the reverse complement.
CGACGGGAACACCGCCCGCGCCCTTTTCGCCGTTGCCGTGAATAAACGCCTGCCTGTCGCGGATTTCTATGGTTATCACGCGTTCGGGGTTAATAACGTCGACCTTCATATCGGGGCGGTTTTCAAGCACGATTCCGCCGCATATCGCGCAGATTTCGGGCGATTTAAGCGGGAATTTCTTGTCGCTTCGCTTTGCGTCGCACTTAAAGGTTTTTGCGTTGCCCAAAAGCTCGTCGATATTTTCGGTAAGCACGCGCTGAATATCGTCCATATCCTTTTCGCAGGCGAGCCCGCGGCATACGGTTGCGATACCGAACACCTTTTTCACTCTTTCGTAAGCCGCATCAATATCGGCATCGTCCGAAGGGGTAATGCAAAGCGTGGATTGCGCGTAATCGAAATAAAATTCGCCCTGAATATTTTTGAGCGCGCGCCTTACACGGCTTTCAAGCTTGGTGTTGAAAAAGCTTCTGTTAAGCCCCTTGAGCACGATTTCGCCGTATTTTAAAAGTAAAACTTCCTTCATTTTATTGTGACTGCGGGCTTTAACCGCATATCCTTTCTGTTTATCTTTTAATCCTTTTTGCCGTTTCGACAAGCTTTTCGGCAAGTAATTCTATTTCCCGTTCGGTGTTGCTCCAGCCGAAGCTGATTCTCACCGTGCCGTCGATTTCTTCCTTTGTAAGCCCGTAAGCAGTCAAAGCACCGCTCGGACCCTTTCTTGCCGAGCAGGCACTGCCCGCCGAAACGCATATTCCGTGCAGGTCGAGCGCGTTTAGCATAACCTCGCTCCGAACGCCCTTTACCGAAACCGAAAGCACCGTGTTGATATGGTTTTTAGGGATATTGAGCGACAAAATATCGCCGTAATCCGAAAAAATCGCAACCGCCCTTTCGTAAAGCTTTGCAATATGCTCGGAATACTTCGGAAATTCGGCACAAGCCGCGCCGAACGCCGCAATTCCCGCCACGTTTTCGGTGCCCGAACGCAAATTGCGCTCCTGACCGCCGCCGTGAATAAACGCGGGCAGTCTTACACCGCTTTTGCAGTAAAGCGCGCCGACACCCTTAAAGCCGCCTATCTTATGCGCCGAAATGCTTGCAAGGTCGCAGTTTTTGGCGATTTCGCGTCGGTCGTCGGTTTTTAAATAGCCCTGAACGGCATCGCAGTGCAAAAGCGCGCCGCTTTGGCTTTTGTCGATCGCTTTTCTGACCGCCGCAATATCGTACTTCGCGCCGGTTTCGTTGTTGGCAAGCATAATGCTCACAAACGCCGCGCCGTCCTTCAGTGCGCTTTCAAGCGCGGAAATATCCAAAACTCCGCCGAGCGTGGAGATTTTTATTATTTCAAAGCCTTCCGCTTCGAGCACTTTTAAGGGGTTCGATACCGAGGGGTGCTCGCTGTCGGTGGTGATAATGCGCTTCGAGCGCCTTGCGCGGAGCTTCGCCGCACCGAATATCGCTTGGTTGTTGCTTTCGCTTCCGCCGCCGGTGAAAATAATTTCTTCGGGCTTGCAGAAAAGCGAAGAGGCAATAGCCTTGCGCGCTTCGTCAATAAGCCTTTTTGCCCTTATTCCCGCCGTGTGAAGCGAGCTCGGGTTGCCGTATTCGTTTATAGCGTTTATCGCGGCGGCTTTTGCCGTATCGAGCGGAACCGTCGTCGCCGCAGAATCGAAATAAATGATATTATCCATAGATTACTCCTGTTCAGATTCATTATAACACAAAGAAAAGACTTGTCAACAAGAATAAAACCCAATTAAGCGTTAAATTTTTTCATATATTTATATATAGGGGGTTTACATTCGGAATAAAAAGTTGTATAATTACTGTGAATACCGATGTCAAGGCTTTGTCAGTCAAAGAAAAAAGCGTAATTTTTCGCAAAATTGCTTTGCACGGCGAAATAACAATATATTTGTATCGAAAACCGAATATAAAACTTATCAGTCGGACAAAAATCCTTGCCTCGGGATAAAATAAATTCAAGGAGGCAAAAATGGACCTTTACTTAGCAATCGGCTTGATCGCCGCTGCCGCCGTCGTGGGCATTTTTATAGGTATGCTGGTTCGCAAGGCTATCGCCGAAAAGAAGATCGGCAGTGCCGAAGCAGAAGCAAAACGCATGATCGAAGATGCCGCGAAAGCCGCCGAAACGGCAAAAAAAGAAAAGCTCGTAGAAGCTAAAGAGGAAGCACTCAAAATCAAAAACGATGCAGAGCGCGAACTCAAAGAGAGAAGAAACGACCTTCAGCGCATGGAAAGACGTGCAATGCAGAAGGAAGAAAATCTCGACAAAAAGTATGAAAACCTCGAAAAGAAAGAAGAAACGCTTAATGCGAAAATCCGCGAAAACGAGGAATTGAAAACAAAAGCGGAAGAAATCGTGGCACAGCAGGAGGAACTTCTCCAGAAGATCTCGGGTATGACCGCCGAGGACGCGCGTGCCGCACTTATGGAACGTGTCGAAAGCGAAGCAAGACACGAAATGGCTATGAAGCTGCTCGAGGTTGAGCAGGAATACAAGGATAAAGCAGAGGACGAAGCGAAGAACATTATCGCGCTCGCTATCCAGCGCTGTGCAGCCGACAGCGTTTCCGAAGCTACCGTTTCGGTAGTTGACCTTCCCAACGATGAAATGAAGGGTAGAATTATCGGCCGCGAGGGCAGAAACATCCGCGCAATCGAAACGCTTACCGGCGTTGACCTTATTATCGACGATACCCCCGAGGCGATCGCTATCTCCACCTTTGATCCCGTTCGCCGCGAGGTTGCAAGAATGACTCTCGAAAAGCTCATCTCCGACGGCCGTATCCACCCCTCGAGAATCGAGGAAACCGTTGAAAAGAGCCGCAAGGAAGTCGAAGCCGTTATTAAGAAGGAGGGCGAACAGGCCACCTACGAAACCGGCGTTCACGGCATAAATCCCGAGCTTGTCAAGCTTCTTGGTAGGCTCAAATACCGTACCAGCTACGGTCAGAACGTATTGAAGCACTCTATCGAGGTTGCACACATTGCAGGAATGATCGCTTCCGAATTGGGCGTTGACGTTGCCCAGGCGAAGCGCGCGGGTCTGCTTCACGATATCGGTAAGGCGATGACACACGAAATCGACGGCTCGCACGTCCAGATCGGTGTCGACCTTGCCCGCAAGTAAAAAGAAAGCCGCGAAATAGTTCACGCTATCGAAGCGCACCACGGCGACGTTGAACCCCATACCCTTGTTGCTATGATCGTTCAGGCGGCAGATGCGGTTTCGGCGGCTCGCCCCGGCGCAAGACGTGAAAATCTCGAAACCTATATCAAGCGTTTGCAGAAGCTCGAAGAGATTGCAACCTCCTTCACCGGTGTTGAAAAATCCTTCGCTATTCAGGCGGGCAGAGAAGTACGTATTATGGTCAAGCCCGACGAGGTGAACGACGACGAAATGGTATTTATCGCAAGGGATATTGCCCGCAAGATCGAAGAAGAGCTTGAATATCCCGGACAGATTAAGATTAACGTTATACGTGAAATGCGCCAAGTAGACTACGCAAAATAGTTTTAAGCAGTCCGTAACGGCGCAGAGCGCTTGCGCTTTGAACAAACGCGGCACTCGCAGTAGGTTTCTACAGCGTCGCACCGCGTTTGTCCAATCTGCATCCGCTTCGAACCGCTTAAAACGGTCGAACAATGGGTTGTGTTAGCATCCACTCTGAACGGTTTGAAACAGCGAAATAATCGCAAAAAACAAAAAATTCTGCAAGGTTGGTGTTATTATGATAAAAGTCCTTGCGGTAGGTGACGTATTCGGTGCGCCGGGTATGGAATTCATCCGTAAAAACTTAAGAAAAATAATTAACGCCGAGCAGGCAGACCTTGTTATCGTGAACGCCGAAAACGCGCACGAGGGAAGCGGGCTCGATAAATACGACGCCGATCTTCTTTTCGACAGCGGAGCAGACGTGCTCACGGGGGGCAATCATTCCTTCCGCCGTTATGCGATATTCGACCTTTTGGAAAGAGAGCCGAGGGTTTTGCGCCCGCTCAATTTCCCGCCCGATTCCGCGGGTGAAGGATATTGCATAGTGCCGGTTAAAAACGGCTTGCGCGCGCTTGTTATTTCGGTTTGCGGTCAGGTCTTTATGGACCCGAACGATTCGCCCTTCCGCGCGGTCGAAAAGCTTTTGAACAATCTCGAAGGCAGGTACGATTTCGCAATATGCGATTTTCACGGCGAAGCAACGAGCGAAAAGCTTGCATTTATGCACGTTTTCGACGGAAGACTGCAAATAGTTTTCGGAACGCACACGCATATCCAAACAGCCGATGAACGACTTACCGACCGCGGAAGCGGTTATATAACCGATATAGGTATGTGCGGCGGCGAGGATTCGATAATCGGCGTGACCTATGAAACAGCGGTTCCGAGATATACGAAAAACGTCAGAATGAAGGGTATCCCTTCGAACGAAAATGTGTGTTTGCGCGGTGCGGTGTTCGAAATCGATGAAGGCACACGTTACTGCACAAACGTAAAAAGAATAAAATACAGCGAAGGTAATTTAAAATGAACGTTACAAATCTTTTAATGCTTGAAGGTGCGACTGCACAGCAGACCGCAGGAAGCGGCTCGATGCTTATATCCTTGCTTCCTCTCGCGCTTCTTGGTTTGGCTTTCTATTTCATCCTCTACCGTCCTCAGAAGAAGCAGGAAAAGGAAGTTGCCGATATGCGTAACTCGGTAGAGCTCGGCGACGTTATCGTTACCACCGGCGGTATTGTCGGTATGGTCGTAAAGGTAACCGAAGAAATGCTTCTTATCGAAACCTCCGGCAACAGAACCAAGATCCAGATTCAGAAGTGGGCTGTTCAGTCGGTGCTTGAAAAGGCAAACGAGCCCGAAGCTAAAGAGGTCAAATCGGTCAAAGCCGATAGCGGCATCAAAATGAAGCAAAAAGAAGACAAGCCCGAAAAGAAGGAAAAGAAATCGCTTTTCGGCAAGAAAAACAGCGAAGATAAATAATGTAAGCGGGGCTGTTTTTACAGTCCCGTTCTATTTTAGAAAAAATCTCCGGAAAGTTAAAAAGGGGAGTCGAAAATGAAAAAATCACTTCAAAGAAAATATGCAAAGCTGCTTGTAAAGCAGGGAATCAACGTTCAAAAGGGACAGCAGGTAAATATTTCGGCAGACGTTGAATCGGCGGAATTCGTTGCAATTCTTGCCGAGGAAGCATACCGCGCAGGCGCGGGCGAGGTAAGAGTCGATTGGTCGATGACACAGCTCACCAAGCTTGCATACCGCCACCAGACCGCAAAAAAGCTCTGCGAGGTGCCCGATTGGTACGTTGAACGAGCAAAGCACGATTCCGAAATTCTTCCCGCAAGGATCGCGCTTCTCTCGCAGGACCCCGACGGCTTGGCGGGCGTTAATCAGGAAAAGCTTGCGAAGGCAAGCATTGCGATTTCCAAAAAAATAAAGCCCTACCGCGATGCGATGGACAATAAGCATCAGTGGCTCGTTTGCGCTATTCCCGGCAAGGCGTGGGCGAAAAAGATGTTCCCGAACGACCGCACTAGCGTTGCTGTCGAAAAGCTTTGGAAGGCAATACTTTCGACCGTTGATTGCAACGAGGAAAACGATGCTGTTGCCGCTTGGGACGAAAAGAACAAGAACTTCCGCGAAAAGTGCGATTGGTTAAACGCACAGCAGTTCGATTACCTGCACTATAAATCGGCAAACGGTACCGATTTCAAGTGCGAGCTTATGAAGGAAAGCGTTTGGTGCGGCGGCGGTGAAAATACCCTTTCGGGCGTTTTCTATAACCCGAATATGCCCACCGAGGAAATATTCACCACTCCCATGAAGGGCAAGTGCAGCGGCAGACTTGTTTCTGCAATGCCCCTTTCGGTAAGAGGAACGCTTATCGAAAACTTCTATATCGATTTCGAAGACGGCAGAGCGGTTGCTTGGCATGCCGAAAAGGGCGAAGAAGCGCTCGGTAAAATAATCACTACCGATGAAGGAAGCAGAATGCTCGGCGAGCTTGCGCTCGTACCGAAGGATTCGGCTATCGCAGAAAGCGGCTTGCTTTACTACAATACGCTGTTCGACGAAAACGCATCCTGCCACGTTGCGCTCGGTATGGGCTATACCGGCTGTGTAAAGGGATTCGAAAATATGTCGCTCGATGAGCTTCACGCGCTCGGCGTTAACGATTCGATGATCCACGTCGATTTTATGATCGGCAGTAAGGACCTTTGTATTACCGGCTATAAGGACGGAAAGGCTACGCCTATATTCGTCGACGGTAAATGGGCGGAATAAAAATTTCCGAATAACGTAATAATAAAAAAGGAGAGCGAAATCGCTTTTTGAAAGGATAAACGTCCGCATAGGAAGCCTTGAAGCAAGACCGCCGTGCTCGCGGAGTTAGAGCAAAAGTCTTGTAACAAGACTGCTGTGTTCGCGGAGATAGAGCAAATGTTTTGTAACAAGATTGCTGTGTCCGCGGGTAAAAATCAAAAGTCTTGCAACAAGACCGCTGTGTTCGCGGGTAGAAAGCAACAAATCCTTCAAAAAGATACGTCGCGTAAATAAAATATGTTACCGGTTGCTATTCAGTTATATTCGTTGCGTGACCACGCAGCGCAGGATTTGGAAGGCACGCTTAGGGCGGTAAAGGAATACGGCTATGAAGGCGTGGAATTTGCCGGACTTTACGGCAGAAAGCCCGAAGAAATCGTAAGCCTTATAAACGAAATCGGTCTTTTGCCGGTTTCGGCTCACGTTTCGTTGCCCGAGCTTTTGGCAGATACCGAAAAGGTTATAAGCGATTATAAAGCGGTCGGCTGTAAGCATATCGTTATTCCGTGGCTTGGCGAAAATGACCGCCCGAACGGCGAAAATTACGAATCGACTGTTTCGGCAATCGAACGTATCGGCGCGCTTGCGGCGGAAAACGGAATGTCGCTAAGCTACCATAACCACGAATTCGAATTCGTGCGCTTGGCAAACGGCAAGCTCGGCTTTGACGATCTTTATGACCGTACCTCGCCCGAAAGCCTCAAAATGCAGCTCGATACCTGCTGGGTTCAGGTTGCGGGCGAAAGCGCGGTTGCTTATCTCGAAAAATATGCAAACCGTTGCCCCCTGCTTCACTTAAAGGATTACGTCGGCGAAAAGAGCGATAATATGTATGCTCTTATCGGTATAAACGAAGACGAAGCGCAGGAGCAGAAGCAGCAGTTCGAATTCCGTCCCGTCGGCTACGGCGTGCAGAACTTTGAAGCGATAATCGAAGCGGCAAATAAATGCGGCGTCGAATGGCTTATAGTCGAGCAGGATATGCCCTCGATGGATAAAACAGCGCTCGAATGTGCAAAAATGAGCATCGATACCCTGAAAAAGATCAATAAATAATCACCTACCCTTAGAAAAGAGGAATAAAAAATGAGTGAATGTACGCACGATTGCTCGACCTGCGGTGCAAACTGCTCGAGCAGAGAAAAAAGTAAAGAAAGTATGATCGAAAAGCTCCGCGAGGGCAGTAAGATCGGTAAGGTAATCGCGGTTGTAAGCGGTAAGGGCGGTGTAGGTAAATCGCTCGTAACCAGCCTGCTTGCGATCAACGCGCAGAGAAGCGGCAAAAAGGTTTGCGTGCTCGATGCGGATATAACCGGTCCTTCGATCCCCAGAATCTTCGGCGTGAACGGCGGTGTTTTGAGCGACGGCGAAGCGATGCTTCCCCCCGAAAGCAAGACGGGCGTGAAGATAATGTCGCTTAACCTTTTGCTTCCCAACGAAAGCGATCCTGTCGCTTGGAGAGGACCCGTTATCGCAGGCTGTGTAAAGCAGTTCTGGACCGACGTTAATTGGGGCGAAAACGACGTAATGTTTATCGATATGCCTCCCGGAACGGGCGACGTTCCGCTTACCGTGTTCCAGTCGCTTCCCGTTGACGGTATGATTATCGTAACCAGCCCTCAGGATCTCGTTTCGATGATCGTTGGCAAGGCGGTAAGAATGGCAGAGCTGATGAATATTCCCATTCTCGGCTTGGTCGAAAACTATTCCTATTTCGAATGCCCCGATTGCAACAAAAAGCACTATATCTATGGCGAAAGCTCGGTAGATGCGGTTGCCGAAGCACACGGTATTCAAAGGGTTGCGAAAATGCCTATCAATCCCAAGCTTGCTTCGCTTTGCGATAAGGGCGAGCTCGAATATTACGAAGGCACTCTGCTTTCCGAAATGGACGTGTAATTTCGGGTATTTCTGCGGAAAATAGGTAAGTCGCCGCGATTTTTGCGCCTGAATAAGAGAATAATATAAAAAAATCAAGCTTCATTTTAGCGTGAAGCTTGATTTCTTTTTTCGTAATTCGGTTTTTAAAGCTGTTCTTCGGGCTCTTTGGCTTGCTCTTTAGGTTCGATTTTCGCCGAGGAAAGACGCGCGGCGATGTAAACGGCTAAGCCGAGATCGACAACCGAGAACGCGGCGGCGGTATCGAAGCTGAACGAGCCGAAGCAATGTAAAACAAGGTTCGGAATCGAATAAATAAGCAGGAAGAAGATCGAAATATAGCCGAAGCTGCTGAAGGTGACGGCAGAGGTTTCGATAACGTAGGACTTGCCTTCGGAAAGGAAGTAGAGAAGAACGGCAACGAGCCCGACAATGTGGTAAGCGCCCGAGGAAGCGTTCGGCGCCGAGCTTGTGTTTATAAAATCGGTAAGAATTCGCAGTGCGGAGAAAAGAATGGGAACGAGCGCCGCGGCGGCGTGAAGGTTTTCGTTTTTGAGCTTTCTGTTGTAGTTAAGTCCCGAAATAAGAAATTTAACGGCAGAGAAGAGCGCGGTTATAAAAACGGCAAATTCAAAAACGCGTAAGGGCGAATATTCGCGGATAAGGGCGATTGCGTAAAAGAGCGTTGCGCCGAATAACGCAAAGGCAAGAATAAGCGCCGATGCGGGTACCGCCCCGTGCGAGCGTTCGAGATGAACGGTGTTTTTACTGCCCGAAGCAAAACCGAGATAGATAAATCCAACCGTGAAAAGCACGCTTACAGCGGCAAACGCGGTGATAACAAGATTGTCGGAAAGATAATATGTGTCGTTCCCGATCGCGTTTTTTTCCATATAGCAGGTTACAAGAAAGGTTCTTAAAGCTGCCATAACAAGAGAAATAATAACGACCGCGGCGACTCGTATTTTTTGAGAGCGCATAAAAAGCCTCTTTCTTATTGTAGTTGTTTTAACTGTAATATTATAATTCAATAAACACGTTTTGTAAAGGGCAAACGGGATTATTTATATAATTTTAAAGCATTTAAACCCGAAAAACCCGAAAAAAGTATTATTTTGCGACGAAATAAAGAAAATACAAATAAAAAATACCAAAAAAGGTATTGACATTCCGCAAAAACGGTGATACAATAAATCTCGCGCCGAGAAAGCGCGGAATTGAATATAGCGGGATTGTGTAACGGTTAGCACGACAGACTCTGACTCTGTTTGTTGGGGTTCGAATCCCTATCCCGCTGCCAAACAAAAACAGATGGGCAAAAGCCCGTCTGTTTTTTGTTTCGTAAAGGAATGGTGGGATTCGAACGGGTCGGGAGTGAATGGCGTGCCGGGGGCACGCCAGAGCCGACCCTGACCGAGCCCGCAGGCGAGAACGAATCCCTATCCCGCTGCCAGAAAAAAGCACATCTGTTTACAGATGTGCTTTTTTCAGTTATATTCGCCTGCGGCGAGTTCTATGCGTAAACGCGTGATATTGCCTTCGGCAGTGATATGCGCTTCGCGCGTTGGAGGTTAACAAGGCGAATATAATATCACTGTGAGCGTAGCGAACAATATCACTTTTGCGAAGCAAAAATATCACGCTGACAAGGTCAGCATATCACTGAACTCTTTACAACTAACAATCTTTATGCTATTATATATTCAAGGTGATGATAATGGCAGAAAGTATTTTAAGAGATAAATCTAAAGAGTTCGCGAAGCAGATAGTTTTTCTTTGCCGTGATATAAAAGCCAATATGAAAGAGTCGGTTTTGACAAATCAGCTTTTGCGTTCGGGAACGTCTATCGGAGCAAATATTCACGAGGCTCAGTACGCACAAGGAACAAAGGATTTTATATCCAAATTGGAGATTGCACAAAAAGAGTGTTACGAAACAGAATATTGGATGGAATTGCTTTTTGAAACGGGTTATATTCCCGAAAATGTTTATAAGCCTCTGCAAAATCAATGCGGACAAATTCGCAGAATGTTGATTTCTTCGCTGAATACGACAAAAGCAAATCAAGAAAATAAATAACCACACAAATAAAAAGGCGGTAAAGAAATGTTCGGAGCCATATACGGTGATGTTATCGGGTCGTACTACGAGGTTCATTATACAAAAAATTACGATTTTGAATTTAACAAAGAAAGCACCTTTACCGATGACAGCGTTTTGATTGCCGCGGTGTGCAAGGCTATTCTTGAAAACCCTTACGAAATCAAGCGATTCGGTATGCTTTCGAGATCATTTGAATACGCCGCCCGTTACCGACAGTTTTATTCCTATTTTCCAAACGCGGGGTTCGGAAATATGTTTTCCGCGTGGGCGAAGGATGTAAACGCGAAAAACGAACGCAGCTATGCCAACGGCGCTTCGATGCGAGTTATTCCTATCGGATATGCATACAGCACGTTGGAGCAAACCCTTTTGCAAGCAAAATCGAGCTGTATGCCTACTCACAATCACCGCGAAGCGATTAAGGGCGCTCAATCGGTAGCCGCCGCGGTTTTTTTAGCACGTAACGGAGAAGATAAAAAGTCTATAAAGGCATATTTGGAAAAGAAATTCAAATACGATCTTTCGGTTTCGATTGCGGAAATAAGGGAAAACCACGTTTTCGACAGCCGCACTTCGTATAGCGTGCCGCCCGCAATTATCGCGTTTTTGGAGTCATCGGATTATGAAAGCGCAATAAGAAACGCAATCTCTCTCGGCGGCGATGCCGACACGCAAGCCTGTATAGCGGGAGGAATTGCAGAGGCATACTATAAAGAAATTCCGGAGCATATAAAGAGCTTTTGCGATTCAAGAATCGACGGAACCATAAAGTCGGTCGTAAAAGAATTTTACCGAGCATACGGATTATGATAGAATAAAATGAAACGGACGTGTAACCGCGTCCGTTTTGTTTTTATTGGAAACAGCCTTATGTTGACATTCTGCAGTATTAGTATATGGGCGAACAAACAAAAAGGCGGCGATAAATACACAACGGGCGACATTTTTCGCTTATTATCGGGCTTGTAAGTTGATATGTAACGGCTTTTGCTATCGGCAAAAGCCGTTCTTTTGTGTCGCAACACCGATTTTCACATATACTGAATACGGTGATGCATTATGTATAATAAGGAAACGCAATGTATAATCAGCGAGGGGGGCGGAATATACGAGGATTCCATATCACCGCCGATATTCCAGACCTCGACGTTCGGCGGCGGGGGAGAATATTCCTACACCCGACTTTCGAACCCCACCCGCGCGATGCTCGAACGCGAGCTTGCCGTTTTGGAGGGCGGGAAACACGGCTTCGCATTTTCATCGGGGCTTGCGGCGGTAAACAGCGTATTTTCGCTTTTGCAAAGCGGCGACAGGGTGCTGATTTCCGACGACCTCTATGGCGGCACCTACCGTATGGCGCAAATGTATAAAGAATACCGAATCGAATTCGAATTTATCGATATGGGCGATTCACAAAATGTGGAAAACGCACTGAAAAAGGGCGCAAAAATGGTTTTTGCCGAATCGCCGACCAACCCGATGATGAAGGTCGCGCCGCTTGCCGAAATTGCGGCTTTGTGCAAGAGGCACGGCGCGCTGTTCGCCGTCGACAACACCTTTTTAACACCGATTTTTCAAACGCCGCTTGCGCTCGGCGCGGACATCGTGCTCCACTCGGCGACAAAATATCTTTCGGGGCATCACGATACGGTTGCGGGCGCGGTCGTGGTCAACGATCCGAAGCTCGCAAAACAGCTTTCGCATATATCGATGACGCTCGGCAACGCGCTTAACCCGTTTGAAAGCTGGCTCGTTCTGCGCGGAATAAGAACGCTCGCACTGCGTATGGAAAAGCACCAGAAGAACGCGCTTGCGGCGGCGGAATTCCTGAATCGGTGCGGCGAAGCCGAAAGCGTTATTTATCCGGGACTGCAAGAGCATAAAGGGCACAGCCTTATAAAAGGTCAGGCAAGCGGGTTCGGGGGCGTGGTTTCATTTACCGTAAAAAGCGAAGAAACCGCAAGCCGCTTGTTGAAGGGCGGGAAAATAATCAAATTCGCCGAAAGCTTAGGCGGGTTCAGAAGCCTTATAACCCACCCTCTTACCCAAACGCACGCATCGATCCCGCAGGATATGCGTGAAAAAATCGGGATAACGGGCAGGCTGTTTCGCTTATCGGCGGGGCTCGAAAATTCCGATGATATAATACGCGACTTGGCAGATATGCTCGGCACGGGCACTTGACAATTCGGCAGAGATGCAGTATAATTATAAAAACTTTAAAAGGAGTTATAATTATGAAAAGAATTACAGCGCTTCTTATCGCTCTTCTTATGCTCTGCCTTCTTATTCCCACAGGCGTAGCGGCAGAAGAAGCAAAGCCCTTCTGGATTACCCACTTTGACAACAACACTATCGAAGGCGCCGGCGTTATCTTCACCCAGTCCTATTCCGGCGCAGGCTGGTGGCTTCACTTTGCGTTCGCTCCCACCGACGTTGAAGGCGTTTATGAAATCGTAGATACCTCCAACGGCCTTTCCGACGGCTCCGCGCTCGCGCTTGAAATTCCCGAAGGTGGCTTTGTTTGGGCGGCAAACACCGGTAACGACTATATCTCGCTCGGCATGGGCGACACAGACTACACCTCCGATAACTGCAGCAACTGCATTAACGACGTTCTTATGAACTGGATGGTCGGCACTCTCGTTAAGTTCGAAGGACTTGACCTCGAAGGACTCACCGTTCCCACCACCACTCCCGCCGTAAACTGGTACGACGATGCATACGTTTGCACCGCTACATACACCATTTACGAAGGCGACGCTAACGTTGGCGGCGAATCCGAAGCTGAATCCTCCGAAGCGGCTTCCGAAGCTGAATCCTCCGAAGCTGAATCCACCGCAACCACCTCGACTACCGAATCCGCTACCGAATCTGCTACCGAATCGGTTACCGCATCCGAATCCTCTGAAGCAGAAACCGAAGAAGGCGGTCTTGGCACCGGCGCAATCGTTGCAATCGCTGTTGCGGCAGTTGCAGTTATTGTACTTGTCGTAGTTTTGGCAACCAAGAAGAAAAAGCAATAAACCCGCTTGAATAATAAAGAGAAGGCTTTAAATCAAGCCTTCTCTTTCTTTTTTTGCCGCAAAATCCGTCGGGATTATTTGTTAATTGACAAGTTTATACAAATATGATATTATAGTAAAGGAAGAAACAAACTATTTATATTAAAAAGGAGCTTTTCTATGCACAACCGTATCTGCAGAATAATTTCTGCAACACTTTGCTTTGTTCTTCTTTTCGCGGTCTGTGTGCTTCCGAACACCACGCTCGACGTTTCGGCGGCGAAATACAGAACAGGTGCAAACAACGCGCATTCATCCTATCTCGGCAGTAAGTATTACAAAAATTACTCTAAAATCGAAATCACGGGCGACGGCAGAACCGACGTTGTTGCGGTTGCGCTTTCTCAGCTCGGATATCAGGAAAGCCCCACGTCTTACGATTTTGACGGTATCGGCGGCGGCAGCGGCAACAATACCGAATTCAACTACAATATGGGCGATTTCGGCGTTGGCTACGGCGGCTCGAACTACGACTGGTGCGCTTCGTTCGTTGCGTGGTCGCTTTTCCAGTCCTACTGTACCGACCAGGACTCGATGGGCGACTGGTGCAGAAAGCACGACGGCATTAACGGCACCTACGACAAGGAATACATCTGGCGTGAGGTCGGTTGCGGACACTGGGCTAACCAGTTAAGAAGATCGGGCTATTTCGAACGCTCGAAGGCATACAACGGCAATACATATAAGCCTCAGCCCGGCGACCTTATCTTCTTCTGCTGGGACGGTCCCACAGGCGGCGAAGACCATATCGGTATCGTCGTATATTCCGACAGCAATTACGTTTATACCGTCGAGGGCAACACCGCAAACCAGAACGGTCTTGAAGACGACGGCGGCGGTGTATATTTCAAGCGCTACGACCTCGGATATGAATATATCACCGGTTACGGCGTGCTTCCCTATAAAACCAACAGCAACGTACAAAAGATCGATTACAGCGGTGCTAACCCCACCCCCGGCTACTATATCAGCAACGCTTCGAAGTCTATTTACGCTTCCGAAGACAGCAACACCGTTGCATATAATTCCGAACGCTTCACTATGTTCGAGGTTGTCGGCGTTGCGGCAAACGGAAGATTGAAGGTAAGAGGTATTACTACCACCACCGGCGCGGTTGTTGACGGCTATATTCTCAACAACACCGACCGCGTTATTCAGATCTCCGCTACCGAATTCTCTCCCGAAGAACAGCTCGAAACGGCAATCGCAAAGGCGCGCGTTGTACGCTACGACAAATACACCGAAGAAGATCTTGCACTCCTTCGAACCGCATTCGACGAAGCGGTTGCGATTTCCGAAAAATCCAACGCATCCGAAAAGGAAATGCTTTCTGCGGCAGATAAGCTCGAAGCGGCACTCGCAAGAACTGCGGACAAAAACGAAACCGTCGTTTCTGTCGGAAAATCCTATACCGCCACCGCAGGCGGCAGAACCGACATATACGTCGATGACGGCATACGCCTTACCGACGGCAGAAAAGACGAAATCAACGGCGGCACGGATAAATTCTCGGGCTTTAACAGCAAAACTCCGATCGAAGTCGTTATAGATCTCGGCAAGAGCACCCCGACCGACACCTATCGCATATATACCGCCAGAATGGAAAGCTGGGGTATTGCCGCGCCCGAAGAGCTGAGCGTTTCGGTTTCGAACAACGGCAAGGACTTTACGGCTATCGGTCATACCACCGTAAGAAGCAGAACCTACGCGAGCGAAGGCTGGAATATGTTCACCTATACCGTGCGCTCCGAAACCGCTCGTACCGAACGTTATATTAAATTCACCGTTACCCCCGGAAGCAACCATATCTGGCTGCAGGAGGTCGAAGCGCTTGAAGCGCCCAAGGCGGCAAGCGGAAGCGTATACGTTACGGGTATGAACAAATCCATCGTTTCGGGCGATACCGTGGTCTTCACCCCCGGGCTCGGAAAAATGGAAAGCAGTACTTATAATTTCCGCTACACGAAGAACGTTATCGCTACCTGGAACGGCACGAACTACGTTATCAGCTCGATCACGCAGGGCAACGGCGATTCTACCCCCGCGATAACTCTTAACGATAATCAGATCCTTATCTGCGCGCACGATTGGGAAGAGGGCACCGACGATCCCGTTCTCGGCTCCCACGCGAACGTTTCGCTTCTTGCAAACGCAAAGGTCGGCGACGTTATCGAGCTTGTGAATATCGACATCGAAAATAAAGAGCTCTCCGCGGCACCGCTCATAAACCTTCCCTCGACAGGCTCGGGCGAAAAGCCCGCAAGCGGCAAGCTCGGCGACGTTAACGCAGACGGCGTTATCAATCAGTACGATTATATCCTCGTTAAGCGTCATCACTTCGCAACCCGTACCCTCACCGATGCCGAATTCACCCGCGCGGACGTCAATAAGGACGGCGTCGTTAACCAGTACGATTACCTCCTCATCGCAAGACATTACTTCGGCACTTACGTGATTCAGTAACGTCACCCTGCGCGCTGTCATCCTGAGCGAAGCGGCTTCGCCGCGTAGTCGAAGGATATAAGCAACAA
>JAZTXJ010000081.1:0-1873 GCA_045636285.1 Eubacteriales bacterium | reverse complement strand
TTTCGCCGAGGAATGCGTGGAATACGTTACCCGATGTGTAAAGGGTTTGAAGGCCATCTTGGATTGCAAGTCCTTCAAAAATATCACCGGTAAAGCCAACGGGAAGGTAGCTCGAGTTGGTGTAATAGGGAGTGCCGTTTTCGTTTGCGGTGAGGATCGAGGGGTAACGGCTTACGTCATGCTTTGCAAGACGGTATGCGGTGGATTCCGCAGGAGTTGCTTCGAGGTTGTAAAGGTCGCCGTATTTTTCCTGATAGTCGGAAAGTCTTTCACGCATGTGGTTAAGAACACGCTTGGAGAATTCCTGAGTTTCAACGCTTGTCATATCCTTGCGTATCCACTTAGCATTAAGACCTGCTTCGTTCATACCGACAAGACCGATAGTAGAGAAGTGGTTGTCGAACGAACCGAGATAACGCTTGGTGTAGGGATAAAGACCTTCTTCAAGAAGTTTGGTGATAATGGTTCTCTTAACCTTGAGCGAACGAGCCGCAATATCCAAAAGGTGGTCGAGGCGCTTCATAAAGTCTTCTTCGTTTGCCGAAAGATAAGCAAGTCTGGGCATATTAAGGGTTACAACGCCGACAGAACCTGTGCTTTCGCCGCTTCCGAAGAAACCGCCCGACTTTTTACGGAGTTCACGAAGGTCAAGACGGAGTCTGCAGCACATCGAACGAACGTCGCTGGGCTCCATATCGCTGTTGATATAGTTCGAGAAGTAAGGAGTACCGTATTTGCTGGTCATTTCAAACAACAACTTGTTGTTTTCGGTTTCCGACCAGTCGAAATCTGCGGTGATAGAATAGGTGGGAATAGGATATTGGAATCCTCTGCCGTTTGCATCGCCTTCGATCATAATTTCGATAAACGCCTTGTTTATCATATCCATTTCGGCTTTACAATCTTTATACTTGAAGTCCATTTCCTTGCCGCCGACGATGCAGTTGAGTTCCGCAAGGTCGTTAGGAACAGTCCAGTCGAGCGTGATGTTCGAGAACGGTGCCTGAGTACCCCAACGCGAAGGAGTGTTTACGCCGTAAATGAAGGATTCGATGCACTTCTTAACCTGGTCGTAATTAAGGTTATCAACCTTAACAAAGGGGGCCAAATAGGTATCGAACGAGGAGAACGCCTGCGCACCAGCCCATTCGTTTTGCATAATACCCAAGAAGTTGACCATTTGGTTACAAAGGGTCGCAAGGTGGCTTGCAGGGGACGAGGTGATCTTACCGGGAACGCCGCCCAAGCCCTCTTGAATGAGTTGCTTCAACGACCAGCCTGCACAGTAACCTGTAAGCATCGAAAGATCGTGGATATGAATATCCGCATTACGGTGAGCGTTTGCGATCTCATCATCGTAAATTTCGGAAAGCCAATAGTTAGCGGTGATAGCGCCCGAGTTACTAAGGATAAGTCCGCCTACCGAGTAGGTAACGGTACTGTTTTCCTTAACGCGCCAGTCAACGTTTTTAACGTACTTGTCCACCAATGCCTTGTAGTCGAGCATGGTAGATTTCATATTACGGAGTTTTTCTCTTTGGCGGCGGTAGAGAATGTATGCTTTTGCAACGTCGGCATAGCCGGCCTGACCGAGCACCTCTTCCACGCTGTCTTGAATATCCTCTACCGAAATACGAGAATCTACAATTTTTTTATCAATGTCCGCAGTTACGCGAAGTGCGATAAAATCAATTATGCTATCATTATAATTTCTATCACAAGCATCGAAAGCCATTTTAATGGCATCGGCTATTTTTGAAATGTCAAATTCAGCAAGTTTTCCGTCTCTTTTAAGCACGCTGTACATTTTGCTTTTTCCTCCTTTAATTTTTTGGTGTGTAGGTTTATGTTTTCACAAGATTCGACGCTTGTC
>JAZTXJ010000080.1:0-13715 GCA_045636285.1 Eubacteriales bacterium | reverse complement strand
TAGCTTCCTTAGACGTATCGGCGGGATCGGAGGTACCGCGTTCGAAAACCTGAACGCCAACCTTTTCACCGACGACCTGAAGCTGGGTAATAGCGGCGGGGCGGTAGATATCACAAGCGACGAGAAGAGGATTTCTTCCCTGCTTCTTGAGCATCATCGCGAGCTTGCCGCAATGGGTAGTTTTACCCGAGCCCTGAAGACCGCACATCAGAATAACTGTCGGGGGTTTGGGAGAGATATTTATTTTTTGATTGGTACCGCCCATAAGAGCGATAAGCTCTTCGTTAACGATTTTTACTATCTGCTGTGCAGGAAGAAGGCTTTCAAGCACTTCGTTGCCGACAGCGCGTTCCGAAACGCGTGCGACGAATTCCTTAACGACCTTGAAGTTTACGTCCGCTTCGAGCAGAGCGAGCTTGATTTCGCGCATACCTGCCTTAACGTCGGCTTCGGTAAGCTTGCCCTTGTTTCGAAACTTCGAAAAGGCGTTTTGCATTTTATCGACTAAGCTTTGAAACATTACAGTTCTCCTATGATCGATTCGGCAAGGCGGTGCGCCCTTTCGATATCACCGCATTGCTGTATTTCTGAAGCAAGGCGGATAATATCGCCGCTCTTTTTTTCGAACCCGATTGCTTTTTCGAGCGAGAGCAGAGCTTCTACCCCGTGCTTTATCGCATCGCGCACACCCTGACGGGTGATACCGCAGTTTTCGCTTATTTCGGCAAGTGAGAGATCTTCGTTATAATAGAGATCGACAACGTCCTTCTGGCGTTCCGAAAGCGCATTGCCGTAAACGTCGATCAAACGGCAGATATATGCCCTATCTTCATTCACGTGCGCTTCTCCTTTGCACCGAAACTGTACCTTATAATTACACCCGAAAAATCCGCGATTTTGCGGGGTTCTAATCAAAAGGCCTGTAAAGTAATTTTCTTTACAGGCCGTATTATACACCCAAATATGCCGCTTGTCAATAGCTGTTTTGCTTTATTTTGGCAATTCCGCGGTTATTTTCTATGCAAAGTGTCACAGTTTCGCCCTGCTTTATCCCCTTTTCGAGCATAAGCGAGGCAACCGCCTCTTCCGCAAGCCTTAACACCGTGCGGGTAACCGCTCTTGCGCTTTTTCCCGACGAGCAGGAAAGCGCAATTTCGATAAAATCGGGCGAAAGCTCCGCCTTTATTCCCATTCCGCAAAGACGCTTGCAAAGCTCCGAAAGCGAATTCGCGGCTATTTCGCAAAGCGAAGCTCTGCAAAGGGGCGCAAACACCACCACCTCGTCGACACGGTCGGCAAGCTCGGGCGATAAAAGCCGTACCGCCTCGTTTTCTCTGCCCGAAGCTTCGCCAAACCCGATGCTCCCGCCCGAAGCCGTATTCGCGGTCATAATCACTATCGTATTTTCGAAGCTCACTTTCGTACCGCAGGCATCTGTGAGAACGCCCTCGTCGAGAAGTTGTAACAGCAGTGCGCGCACGTCGGGGTGCGCCTTTTCTATTTCGTCGAACAGCAGAAGCGAAAACGGGTTTCTGCGTACCTGCTCGGTAAGTCCCCCGCCCTCACCGTATCCGACGTACCCGGGAGGCGAGCCGATAAGCTTCGAAACGCTGTGCGATTCCGAAAACTCCGACATATCCAAACGGATAAACGCTTTTTTGCTTTTAAAAACCGCCTCTGCCAACGCCTTTGCACACTCGGTTTTCCCGACACCCGCACTACCCGCAAACAAAAACGAGCCGTTCGGCCGTCCGCCGTTACGCACCCCAAGCCGCGCCCTGCGAACCGCACAGCAAAGCGATTCGACCGCCCTTTCCTGCCCGATTATCTTCTTTTTCAGCTCGCATTCGAGATTGATAAGCCGTTCGCGTTCGTTTTCGGTTATCACAGAAATCGGAATACCAGTGCGCCGTTCAACCGCAAGCGCAATATCCTCTTCGCAAAGAGTCGGTGTCCGTTTTGTGCCTTTTTTGCTTTTTATACTTGCGGCGGCTTCGTCGATAAGATCGATCGCTTTATCGGGCAGGCAGCGTTCGGGAAGATAGCGGACCGAAAGCGCAACCGCCGCTTTGATCGTATCTTCGCCGATAGAAACGCCGTGAAACGATTCGTAACGCTTTTTCAGACCGAAAAGCATATCGGTGCAAGCCTCTGCGCTCGGCTCGGGAACGTTTACCGATTGAAAGCGGCGCTCCAACGCCTTGTCCTTCCCTATGCTCGAATTGAACTCCTTCACGGTCGTCGCACCGATAAGCCGAATCTCGCCGCGCGCAAGTGCGGGCTTTAAAATGTTCGAAGCGTCTATTGCGCCCTCCGCACCGCCTGCACCGACAACGGTATGAAGCTCATCGATAAACAGAATAATATCGCCCGCGTTCTTTACCTCTTCGAGTATCTTTTTTATTTTTTCTTCGAATTCGCCGCGGTATTTCGTGCCCGCCACAACGGAAGAAAGCTCAAGGCTCATTATTCGCTTGTTCTTCAATTCATCGGGCACGTTGCCCGATACAATGCGCGAAGCGAGCGATTCGACTATTGCGGTTTTGCCGACACCCGCCTCTCCGACAAGGCAGGGGTTGTTCTTCGAACGGCGCAAAAGTATCGAGATCATACGCTCTTCCTCGTTCTCTCTTCCGATAACGGGGTCCACCGCTCCCTTTTTCGCCTTTTCGGTAAGGTCGCAGGCGTTTGAATCGAGAAGCGGTGTCGCAACCGTTTTTTTCGGGCGCAAGGCGGGCGTTATCTCGATATCCTCGGGGGTGTATTCATCACCGCGGTCGCAGTAAAGCTCCTCGAGCAGAGTTTGAAGCTCATCGACGTCTATCGCGCATTCGCGCAGTAATCTTACCGCCACGCATTCCTCACGAAGCATCGACATAAGTAAATGCTCCACCTCTACGCTCGGCGAATCCTCTGCCCCTGCGATAAAGGACGCCCGCAATATTATTCTTCGGCAAACGGGTGTCATATCATCGCTCGAAAGCACCGTTTTCCCTCCCGTTCCGACTATACCGATTATCTTCTTTTTAATAAGCTCGGTTTCGGCTCCGCGCTCCTCGAGCAATCTTTGCGGGGTGCTCTCTTCCAAAAGAATACCGATAAGAAGATGCTCGCTCCCAACGTATGAATGCCCCATTTCCTTTGCGGAAAGCAGTGCTTCGGTTATAACCTTTCTCGCACCGTCGGAAAAACGCTTTGTAATATCGCTCACGAAAATATACCCCCGTAAAAAGTTACACTCACAGAATATGTAAAATTTTCAAAAAGGTTATTCTTACCTCTTTATTTTTTTGTTCCGATATGTTATAATTATTGGCAGGATACAGAAAGGAGCAAGGCTATGGAAAACGTCACCCCGCGCGAAAAAGACGAGATAGTTAAAAAAGCGGCAAAAAAGCGCAGACGCAGAAGAAATAAGTTCGCTCAGATAATGGCTGTTCTTATAGTATTCTTGGCATTTTATTTGGCGATTAGTCTTTTTATTGCTCTTTCGATATATTATTCCTTCAACTCCACCGCGAAAAACACCGAAATTTATTCGCTTAACGTCGTTTATGACGAAACCGTGCTTTATAAAATGGAAGCGCAGGAAGCAAACAACGAATACGGCTTGTATATCCCCTTCTCCTACCTTTCGGAAATCGGCGCATTCGGGCTTGCGGGCGACGGCGAAGACGTAACGCTCTTCCTTATCGGTACCGACAACCGTATCGAATGCACGAAAAACTCCTCACTCGTCGTTATTAACGATAACCCCATTCGTATCTCCGCCCCGATTCTTTACGAGGAAAACGAATATCTTATCCCGATCGTGCTTGTCGAAAACTATATCAACGGTATCGACGTTATTTATGACGACGAAGCCATGGTGTGCAGTGTTTCGTCCGATTTGGGCAAGACCGACGTTGAATTAAAGCTATTACTGCCCGAGGATATGGACGGCGCCTACTTCCCCGACGAATATAAATATTACGGTGACCCGAACGCGAGCGAATCCCCGAACGAATAAACAACCATACATAAAAAAGGACAGAGAATCAAATCTCTGTCCTTTTGTTGTATTAGTTTATTTGGTTGTTGTTTTGAGCAATTTTATCCGAAACCGTACCCGAAACCGAAGGTTGCGATTGATTCGATTCCGTTTCTGCTATTTGGGTTTTCCGCGCACTCTTGATAGGCTTTATGATTCTGTAAATCAGCAAGTGCTTCTAGCGAACTTAAAAAATCAACCGTAGTAACCGAACGCGTTATATAAACTTCAGCCTTCGGTGCAACTCCGGCATAAACATAACCATTCAACAGAACTCGTTCCCCTGCAACTATAGCTGTTACAAGAGAAGCATGCGTTGATACAGGTGTATTCACCACATTGTGTTCTATTGTATACATTCTATTTTCGTCGTAGTGAGGAGAAGTAGAGTCGATAGTCCCTTCTGACTCAAGAACCCCTATTTTATGCCACTGCCGCAATAGCCTTCTCCGTCATTGTAGTAATGGCTCTTCGTTCCGTTGGTGTAATCTGTTTCGACCTGAAACGTTAACGATTCATTGTCGGTATCGAATCAACAGGCTTGATATAAAATATTTTGATAGTTTCTTTCTGTTCGGCAAAGTAAAATATGTCTGATTTGGTGGCCTCAAGGATTATCGAAGAAGTATACTTCGACATATATGTTACTTTTCTTTCGCGTGCATAAACATACTTTTCGATGTATCGGCTATTCATGCGAACATATTCATCGCGAACGATCTTGTTCTTCTCAGCCTGAAAAGCTTGCCTTGATAGCATAATCGCATATTCGATAGGAGAACATGAGCCGTCAGAAGCAATACTTTGCAATAAGGTTTCGCAATCAATCGCGAGATAAGAAAGCTTTGTTTCAAACGCATTTTTTATCTCCGCCTTTTCACAATCTGAAATGAAAATCGATGAAGCTTCGGTTTTTGAAACCCCATGCGCTCTATCGTAACCGAGACACTCTTCTAAAACAGCTTCGATCTTGCTTTTTATTTCTGCCTCAAAACGAGCTTCGTCACAATATATTTCGTGATCCATTCCGCGCTCATTATTCAGCCTTTCAAACACAACCGCTTCGTCTATATCGGAAAGACAAATATCTATGCTTATCAACTCATCCGAACTCGCCGTTATCATATATTCCCAAAGCTCGATATCGATGTTTTCGGGACGTGTCGCCGGACTGTTATCATTTCGCAATTCAGTTTCAATAAGTGCGTTTCCAGATAAAGAGAACAACATAAGAAAAACCAACAACAATAATAGACTTCTCTTCATAGCAAATCCTGTCTTTAAAAAATGAATTTCCAAGCAACCGTGTCGCTTTGAACTCGTTTTTTCTATTCGATAGGCTCGATAACGCCGTACTGATTATCGTCGCGTTTATAAACTACGTTGTATCTGCCGCTTTCTATATTAAGGAACATATAGAAATTATGCTGAAGCAGGTTCATTTGCAAAATAGCCTCTTCGACCGTCATTGCCTGCATTTCGAAGCGCTTTACCTTTGCAACTGCAAGCTCCTCCTCTGCCTCGGCAGCCTCCGCTTCGGCAAAAACCTCTTTCTTAACGTGGATTTTCTTTTCAAGACGGGTGCGGTTCTTTCTTATCTGACGCTCGATATTTTCGATCGCCGTATCGAGTGCGCATTTATAATCCTTATCTGCGATCTCGGAGCGGAATATCGAGCCGTTACGGTAGATGGTAAGCTCAACCCGTTCGCCGAGCTTGGTACTGCTCAAGGCGACGGTTGCCTCCGTGTCCTCGGGGAAGAACTTATCAAGCTTTTTAAGCTTTTTTCCTACCCATTCGCGAACGTCGTCGGTTAACGTGAACTTCTTGGTGATGATTCTGATCTTCATGACTCCATCTCCTTATTCTATATATATAACAAGTTTCCTTGTTCGTTTATATTTTATCACGCATACGCGTTTGTGTCAAGTATTTTGCACTGTGTTTCGAACATTTTGTTTATATTTGACAACAAAAAACAAAAATCCGCCTTCGCGCAGAAAGCCGCAGGCGGATAATTCGATTTATTTTTTTCGTTTTCGGTCGCGGTTGAGCTGTGAAAGCCTTTCGTCGCTTGCCGATTTAAAAGAGGAAAGCATCGATTCAAAATCGGTCGATTCACGAACCCGTTCGCGCCTTTTCGGTCGTTCCGCGATACATGAAAGCGCGATTTTGCCGTTTTCGCACGAAATGACGGTAGCGGTAACCGAATCGCCCTTTTTTATAACGCTGTGAATATCCGAAACAAAGCCTTCGGACAGCTTTGATATATGAATCATTCCCGTGCTTCCGTCCTCCAAGCGTACAAAAGCACCGTAATCGGTCACACCCGAAACAACACCGGTTACAGATTCACCGACAGAATATGCCATATACCAAACCTCCCGCTTAACCCGCGATATTATTTTTGAATATAATTTCGTTCGGCTTGCGGTATCCGCGTTCTCTTGCGATACGTTCGATAAATTCTTCGTTTACAGGTTCGGCAATACGAAGCTCTAATTCATCGATTGCATCCTGCTTATCCAAAACGGCGCTTACCAGCTTATCGCGTTCGGCACGGAGATCGTTCATCTGTACCTGAAGGTTGATAACCGAAACGAAAAGAAATATAAATATACATATAAATGCCGCTCTGATTACAAGATTGGCGCGTATCGGTCTTTTCTGTGTCATTTTCATTTTCCTTTCGTTTTTAATCTCCCTGCCGCAGCAACCGTGCTTCGACAATATTTAAAAGTATATATTCGGCGCATATTCAGCCTTACAAAGCCGAAAACACGCATTTTTATCGTATTTAAAATACGGTTGAGCGCGGATATGAGCCTTTTCATAACTCCCATTACGAAACGGCTTACCGTAAACCGCCACAAAAGAAATCCAACCGCAATCAGCGCAAGCGAATAGGCGCGCATTTTCCCGTGTGACAAATTAAAAAACAGCACGATCACGCTTACCGCCGCGATTATCGAAAAAAGCAGATCGCAGATAAAAAGCAGAAAAGCGTTTTGCTTGCGGCACAAACGGAACAGCCGAAAAATATCATACACCGCACAAAGAAATGCGCCGACGATAACCGACCAGATCGCAAGCGCGAATTCCGAAAAAAGACCGTTTCCCAACAGTTACCTGCCGAAAAGGCGGCGCTTTTTGCGCTGTGCTTCTTCGAAATAAACCAAAGCGGTTATATTTCCGTCGACAGTGAGCTCGCCGTTTTCGAGCGAAAGATTTTTTATCGAAAGCCCTTCGCCGCTTATATTAAGAATATTTTCACCGACAGCCAGACTGACAAGCGTTTCATCAAAGCTGATAACGTCATCTACCTCGGTGATATTCAAATGCGAGCGCGATTCGAGAGTGAGTGAATGCTTTTTCGAATTCATAACCGTTCCTCCGTTTACATATTTGATAATATGACGGAGCGGTTAATTTTATTCCAAAACTTCGTACATTTCGCTCGCTTCGGCTTTTTTGGTGGTTTCCACAATAGAAACAACACGGAATTTGGTTACCCTGCTTCCGTAATGCACTTCGATAACGTCACCGATTTTTACGTCGTAAGAAGGCTTTACCGCCTTGCCGTTGACGTATACAAGATTTTCGCCGCAGGCTTCGTTTGCAACGGTGCGGCGTTTGATTATGCGTGAAACTTTAAGATACTTATCTAATCTCATAACAGTTATAAAATGACCAATAAGGCAGGGCGTGAACCCTGCCTTGATCAAACAGCAATCTTATTTATTGACAGCGTCCTTGAGGTCCTTGCCTGCAACGAATGCGGGAGCCTTGGAAGCGGGGATGGTGATAGCTTCCTTGGTCTTGGGGTTGCGGCCGACTCTTTCTGCTCTTTCCTTAACCTTGAAAGAACCGAAGCCTGCGATCTGTACCTTACCGCCGGTAGCGAGTTCGGTTTCGATAGCCTGGAATACAGCGTTAACAGCAGCTTCTGCATCCTTCTTCTTGAGGTTAGCGTTTGCAGCAACAAATTCTACGAGAGTGGACTTGTTCATGATTTCTATTTCCTTTCAGAATATAAATATTAATGAAGATATTATATCATCATTTTTCCCTATTCGCAAGGGTTTTTTGCATTTTTTCTCTAAAATCTGTTATTTTGTGACTATTTTTTGTTATTTTTTCTTTGCAATTAGCCAAAATTCTTCTTTTTCCTCGCGAGTTGCCTCGGTTACGGTCTTGCCCGAGTCGATACAAAGCTCCTCGACGCGCTGAAATCTGTTCAGGAACTTTTCGTTCGCGTTGTAAAGCGCCTGCTCGGAATCGACCTTTGCCAGCCTTGCGGCGTTGACGATCGAAAGCAGAAGGTCGCCGAATTCCTCTTCGATTTCGGCTTGGTTACCGCTTGCAAGCGCGGCACGCACCTCGTTCGCTTCCTCGAAAACCTTTTCCATTGCTTCTTCGGCGTTATCGAAATCAAAGCCGAGCTTGCGCGCCTTTTTACCCAATTTATCGGCACGCATAAGCGCGGGAAGCGATTTTGTGATAGAGCGCAGAACCTCCGTATCGGTCTGCTGCTGTTTCGTTTCCTTCTTTATCGCATCCCAATTCGCAAGCACGTTTTCGCTGCCCGTTACCTTAACGTCGCCAAACACGTGCGGGTGCCGCACGATAAGCTTTTTGCAAACGTCGTCGCAAACGTCGTCTATATCAAAGCGTTTTCCCTCTTCCGCGATATTCGCGTGAAAAACCACCTGAAGCAAAACGTCGCCAAGCTCCTCGCGCATTATTTCGGGGTCGTCGTTATCGATACCCTCGATAAGCTCATAGGTTTCTTCCAAAAGGTCGCGGCGAATGCTTTGGTGCGTTTGCTCGGCATCCCACGGACAGCCGCCGGGTGAACGGAGTATCTGCATTATTTCGACAAGGTCGTCGAACTTATAGCTTGTTTTTTGAAGCAGAGTTTCTTTAGACATTTTCTTCCTCGATAATTTCGGACCTTTTGAGCCATCCGAGTCTTATAAGTATATTCGCAAGCTTGTTGCCCATAGGCAAAAGTCTTACTTCGTCTTCCTTTATTGCTTTGAAAACGATAACCGAAGCGGCATAGGAAGCCACGAGCGCAACACCCGATATAAGCAATATCACGAGCGATGCCGTGCGGGTATCCGTGCTTCCGCCGATAAGCGAGCTCCACAAAGCCTTTGCGCCGATATATGCGCCGTAGGTAGCGCACGCGGAAACGGCACCGCAAAGCAGAGGACGCGCAAACATCCCCGCAAGCTTTAATTTCACACCGCAATGCTTACGCAGGAACCAAATATCCATCAGCATTACGATAAGATAGCATATAACCGAGCTCATCGGAGCACCGTGTATGCCCAACGGGCTGTAAAGCAACGCTATTTCGGAAGCGGTGAGCACCGCGATACCGATAAGCACCGCGATAAACGGAAGATGCGGCTTTCCGTATGCATTCAACAGCGAATTGCAGGTGGAAACGATAGATATAAGGAACACCGCGAAGGCAAGTATTGCAAGCGAAACCTGCGCCGCATCGAGCGGGACAAGACTGCTTCCGTCCGCCATAGCCATAGGCGCCGACCACTTATCCGCACCGTAAAGCAGAGAAATGCAATGTCTTCCCGTTACAAGCAAAAATGCACCGCAGGGAACGGCAATGATTCCCGAAATTCTTATCGCCTGCTGTGTGAGATGAGCCGCGCGCGAATTCCTTTTAACCGCAAGCGCACCCGAAACAGCGGGGAGAATGCTTGTCGCAATCGGGAAAACAAGCGTTGCGGGAAGCAGGTCGTAAATAGGAACCGAAAGTCCCGTATAAGCCGAGAACAGAGTATCGGCAACCTCTTTGCTTTCGCCCGAATCGACAAGGCAGTTTACTATTATTACCGTATCCAAAAACTGCGAAAAGTAGAGCGCCGCCGCAGTCAACGTTACGGGAAGTGCGACGAGAACGATAAGCTTTAACAGCTTTTTATCGCTTTCGCGCTCTTTATCCGTATCGTTGGGGACACATTTTTTCGAAAATTTGCGATATATAACTATGTAAAGCATCGCAAAAAAGGTACCGACGGTAACGCCGCTTATCGCACACGCCGCCTGCACGGGAACGCTTGCGCCCATGTTTGCCGCAACCATAACCGCGCCCAAGCCGCAAACGAGCTTAAAAAACGCTTCTATGAACTGCGATACCGCTGTCGGAAACATATTTCGCAAGCCCTGAAAATATCCGCGCACCGAAGCGCAAACGCATATAAAGAACAGCGCGGGTGCGATAGTTTGCATTGCAAGCGCGCTTTCCTGATGGTTCGTAAGGCGCGCAATATCCTCTGCAAACACTACGAGCGCAACGGTAAACAGAAATCCGATAACGCCGAAAATCAGCATTGCGAGCTTGGCGATACGCTGTGCTTCGTCACCCCTGCCCTTTTCGTTGCTTGCCGCAACGAGCTTGCTTACCGCAACGGGCAATCCGCTGGTGCTGAGCATAAACAGCATTGCATATATCGAATACGCCGCGGTGAAAACGCCGATGCTTTCGCCCAAAATATTCGTAAGCGGTATTTTGAATACCACGCCGATTATTTTAACCGCAAAGCTTGCGACGGTTAATATTACCGCTTCGCGCAGAAAGCTCCTGCCCTTCTGGGCAGAAGCATTTTTTACGTCTTCGTTCATTTTTAAATACCCTCTCGGCAAGCGCCTTTAGAGAAATTCGTACATAAGAGAATTATCGGGAATATAATCATCGGTTATCTGGGGCACGGGAGAAAGAATTTCGATAAGAGCCTGTGCGTTTTCGTAGTGGGAGCTTTCCTTTTCAACCGTTTGCAAAAGACGTATTGCATCGTCGTTCAAAATACCGCGTTCATAGGGGAAGAAGGTATTTATCGCAATATCGGCATACTGACGGAAGGGCTCTATCGATTCGAGCTCGCTTGCTCTTACGTTGTTCCAAAGGTTGTAGGTGTGCTCCGCGCTTGCGTTGCGGTGGCGGGAATCGCGCACCATACGGCGCACAAAACGGCAATCCGAGCCGTCGCCCGCATCGGCATAAAGATAAACGCGGTAGATAGAGCGTTCATCGGGTGCTTGCTCGAACAGAGCAAGATTAAGCGCGTGCAGACCTTCGATAATAACGACGTCGCCCTCGCCCAAGGTTATCGTGCGGTAGCCGTCGGTACGCTTTTTCGTTTTGAAATCAAACATGGGTATAGGCGTTTCCTCGCCCGCAAGCAAAGACGAAA
Source organism: Eubacteriales bacterium (assembly GCA_045636285.1). Taxonomy (GTDB): domain Bacteria; phylum Bacillota; class Clostridia; order Oscillospirales; family CAG-382; genus Coliplasma. The sequence continues at coordinate 2,462 of JAZTXJ010000080.1, read as the reverse complement.
AGGCTTTTTTTATAAGGTCAACGCGAAGGCTGTTTATCGATTCGATGTCACGCGTGCCGTCGGGCAGATAAACGCTTTCTTCGAGATTGCGGTAGTAATCGTCGAGCGAAACGGTGTGAGCCGTTCTGCCCGATGCGTTTATCATTTCGCAAAGCTTTCTCGTCGTGGTGGTTTTGCCCGCGCAGGAGCCGCCCGCAATAAGAATAAGCTTTATATTTTTATTTTCGGTAATTTTGTTTGTTATATCGGCAAGAGCAGTTTCGTAATTAAGCTCGTCCTGACGAATCTTTTCGATAATTTCTTTGTTCAAACTGTTTCTTCCTTTCGATGTTTTGCGAAAAATGCCTCTGCTTCTTCGTATCCGAGCGTTTTTTCATCACGCAGATATTCAAACGGATATTTCTGGAAAGCGTGGCGCAGTATATCGTTGCGGTCGGGGCTTACAAGCTTTGTTATTGAGCCCGCGCCGCAGGCAAACACGGTGGAGTGCTCTTCCATCATAAGCACGTTATAAAGGTTTTCCTTCCCCGCAAGCGTATATCCCGTATTTTCGGCATTGCCGACGGTATTTTTCTGGCGGTAGAGGTAATAGGGCGCATATCCCGCACTCTTCAGGCGTGAGCGCGCATATTCGACGCTCGCACGCGCAAAATCGCCTTCGGGATCATAGTATCCGTCGCCGACAAAACGAATATTCGCGGCGTTCTTTATCGAAAGCGTGTGCACGGTTATATTCGAAAAGCCGAGCGATATAACGTCTTCGAGGCTTCTTCTGAAGGTCGTTTCGGTATCGCCGGGAAGCGCCGCGATAAGATCGGCGTTAATGCAATCAAAGCCGATTCCCATTGCGATTTCCGCGGCATCGAAAAACTGCTTCGCGCTATGCCTTCTGCCGATTTTTTCGAGCACGAAATCGCTCGTCGTCTGGGGATTTATGCTTATTCTTTTTACACCGTTTTCCTTAACCGCTTTAAGCTTTTCATAGGTGACCGTATCGGGTCTGCCCGCTTCGAAGGTGTATTCGACGTCACCCGAAGCTTCGACGCTTGAATTAATGCAGGAAAGCAAGCGGTTTATCTGAAATTCATCCAATATCGAGGGGGTGCCGCCGCCGATATAGATTGCGCGCAGGCGCATACCCAAGCGCTTTATCATTTCGCCTGTTTCGCGGATATCGCGCATTAATTTTTCGAGATATTCGGGGATAAGCGCAAACAGCTTTTGGTTACTGTAAGAAACGAAGCTGCAATAATCGCACCTTGTCGGGCAGAAGGGAATCGAAACGTAAAGCCCGCAATCGTTCGGCTTTATATCCGCGAGCATTTTCTGCTGAATAAGTGCGGTTTCGACCGAAAGAGTCGATTTTTCGTGCGATACCTCGTAATCGCGGTTAAAAAGGGTTATTACCTGTTCGGGAGTATATCCGCGGTCGAGATAATATTTCGCGCGTTTTACGGGGCGCAAGCCCGTGATATAGCCCCACGGAAGCCCGAAGCCGAACAGCTTTCTGCCCGCTTCCAAAAACGCCTTTCCCAAAGCGTTCATCGCGTAAAAATCGTCGTTCATCGGGATAGTGGGAGTATATCCGCCCGAAAAATATCCTTCTGCACTCAAATCGCCCGAGCCGAGCTTTACTCTTGCGGTGAGTATATGCTCTTCGGTTTCATCGAGATAAAATTCGGCATAATTTTCGCTTTCGAAGCCTTCCTTGAACTTTTCGCCGGGGAAATAAAGAAGGCAAAGCGTTTGGAAATAATAATCGTTAAGATAACCCGTGCGGTTATCTATCACTAATTTCATTTGCGAAGCTCCCGTGTGTCTATTATTACGTTTATCGGCCCATCGTTATGCACCGAAATATCCATATGTGCGCCAAAAACGCCCGTTACGGTCGGCAAAGCCTTTCCTATTTCCTCGGCAAGACGTTCGAACATACGCTTGCCCTCGTCGTACTTGGCGGCATGGGTGCAGTCGGGACGGAATCCGCGGTTCACCCTGCCCGCAAGAACGAAGTTCGAAATAAGCATAACCTCGCCGCCGACAGACTGCGCGTTCAGCGAAAGCTTTCCGAGCTCGTCGATAAATACACGCAAGCCCGAAATTTTATTTGCCATTTTAAGAAGATCTTCATCGGTATCGTCGTCAAACACGCCGATATACGCGACAAGTCCCTTCCCTATTTTCGAAACCGTTTCGCCGTCAACAACACATTCTGCGCTGTGGACGCGCTGTACTACTGCTCTCATAAGCTACCTCTCGTTACCTCGCGCACGCCTTTAATACGGTGGAGGTTGGAAATTATATTACGCAGATGATCGACACCGCTGCAGCGGATACCGACGGTTATTATCATTTCTCCTGCGTTTTCGCGCGTGGATATAGCCGTAACCGCAACCTTCATATCGGTCAGCGCGAGCGTTATATCCGCAATAAGATGGGCCGAATATTCCGCGATTATCGAA
>JAZTXJ010000079.1:0-2793 GCA_045636285.1 Eubacteriales bacterium | reverse complement strand
CCGAAGGTGACTGATGAGGGGTAGATGCGTTAGCATCGTTACAGTTATAATTAAAGTAACTCGAGGAATAACGCCGTCTGCGGACGGCTACCCCTCATCCACCGACTCCGTCGGTCCCCCTTCCCCCAAGGGGGAAGGCTTCAGGTCGTGGCGTTTTTTACATTTTAAGCCAATGTTTTAACTTTGCAGGCTCCCCTTAGTAAGGGGAGCTGGCGGCGAGCTTGCGCGCCGACTGTGGGGATTGTGTGTTTAATTTATAATTGTTGCTTATCGGACAGCCCCTCCACCGCGTTCCGCGGTCCCTCTCCCCTTACACAGGGGAGGCATCAAGGAGAACGTATTGTTACAATAATTAAAGTAACTTGAGGAGAACTTGTAGGGACCGTCGAGGACGCCGGTCCCTACAATTTCTCGATGAAACTTCATTGTAAAACCAAAACATCAATTATAATTGTCACCCGACGCGGACCGTCGAGGACGCCGGTCCCTACAATTCGCAATGAAATTCCATTATTAACCCGATACATTAATTTTTATGTCACCCGACGCAACAGCCCCTCCGTCACGCACGTGGTCGTGCGCGACACCTCCCCTTACACAGGGGAGGCTTCAATGTTAACATCTCTTATCTCTTATCTCTTATCTCTTATCTCTTATCTCTTATCTCTTATCTCTTATTTATAACTTATTTACCCCGAGGTATATTCGGTAATAATTTCATTTTTGAGGTGTTGGCTTTTTTCGAGGTATTCGGTATAGGCGCGTTCGGCTTTGAGGAGCTCTTCATCGTTTTCGAAGCTACGCGAGCGGAGAAGGGCAAACATCAGCTTTGAAAGCCGTTCCTCGCCCTCCAAGCGCAGAAGCTCGAGCTTTAAGCGTTCCTCGCGTTTTTTTGCGGCGTCGCGCTTTGCCTTATTGACCGCAAGCGAGATAACGGCCGAAAACACGCCGCCCGTTACCCCCGCAGAGGTTAGGATAACGGGAAGGAGCTCGGATATTACCTCGCTCCAGCCCATTATTCGTATATCGCGGTGTAGATAAGTATTGCGAAATCAGCTATCAGCCTTGCCGCCGCTTTTATGAGTATCTTCATCCGCGTCCTTCTTGAATTGCTTTAATATATTGTTTGCATAAACGCTTGCCGACGCGCACAGGAGCCCCTGCGTTACCCCTGCGAAAACGACCGTAAGCGCGCTGTCGAGGCTGTTTACCGTATTTCCGATAAGCGAATAGACCGTTGCGAGAGCAATGCCCATTATTCCGAGAATAAGCGGGATATATTTATCGGCTATTTCGCTTCTTTTTATCATTGCGCCGAGCATATAGAGCACGGGAACGGTGATTAAAAGCTCGGGCTCGATAAGGGTTGTAATATCCATATTTGCACTCTCCTATTTAAGTGTTGCCAAGCGGTTCGGTCTGCCGCCCTTTATAACGGGTGACGAATGTGTCGGGTTATTATCGGTTATGGGGTTGGTTTTTATATAGCCCTCTGCTTCCGATTTAGGCAAGCCCGCCGAAACACAGCATTCGATAAATTCGCGTTCGGTTTTACAGCGGGAGTGGATATACGAAAGCAGGTCGTCGCGTGCGGTTTGCGAGGCGTAGGCGGTTGCCGAAAGCGCGTGATTACCCGAAAGGATCGCGCTGTCGTAGCGTGCCTTATACCTTTCATCATAATATGATTTCGCATCGCGCGATATTACCTGAATACGCATATCGCTTATATCGCTTTCGGGGTAGCCGTAGGCTTTGAGCATAAACACGAGCTCGTCGATATAGCCTTCGGGAAGGGTATAGTTTTCGTAAAGCTCGAGCATATAGCGGTTGATAAGGTATTCGTCGTAATCGCTCCTTATATAGCCGTCGTCGGTCGCAGAGCCGACCAAAAGCTTTGCAAGCTCCTTAGGCGTTGCTTCGGGGTTAAAGCCTGCGGGAAGCGTTTCTTCGCCGTTTGAGCTATTTTCGCCACCTTCGCCGTTCGTACCCGAATTTTCGGTTTTATTTTCGCCGTATTTCGCTTCGAGCTCTGCTTTGTGCATTTCCTTTTCGGCGTTGATCTTCGCCTGCTCGAGCTCACGTTCCTGCTCGAGCTTTGCAATATCGGTATAGATACCTGCTTTTTCGCGTTCGAGCGAGGAAAGCCTTTCGGAGTTTTCCTTTGCAAGCGACTGCTTTTCCTTATCGAGCGATTCTTTAAGCGAAATTTCGGCTTCCGCCTTGCTTCTGCCGATTTCGCCAAGACGGTTTTCGAGCAAAACGTTCGAATTGAGCTTTGCCTGCGCCGCTTCGCCCGAATAGCCGAGCCCGCGGGAAGCGAGCATATTCATCGTGTTGCGTTCGTCGCGCGCTATATCGGCGTATGCCTCGTTTCTTTCGCGGTAGTGTGAATCGTTTAATTGCTGTAACGAATTTTTATAGCCTTCCTCGGCGTTTTTCACCGCCGTTTTATAAAGCTCCTCTAATCTGCCCGATTCGGCGGAATAGCCGTCGAGCATTTGCTTGAGCTTATCTATTGCTTCAGAGTAAGCCAAATCTTCTGCTCCTTTCCTTGTTTCTTGTTTTGAGCGTGATTCCGTGCAGGGTACAGCTTCCGCTGCCCTCTATAAACACGCGTATGCGGAAGGGGGTTGCGCGCTTTATTGCGGGGCGGAAGGAAACGCGCAGCAGGCGGTCGTTTTCTTCGTTGTATTTAAAAGCACGCTCGCGCGATTCGCCGTTGCTCTTTTCGACAACGAACCGCACGGTAATATCGCCCTTGACGCGAACGTCGGATTCGATAAGCGTAATATC
>JAZTXJ010000078.1:0-18327 GCA_045636285.1 Eubacteriales bacterium | reverse complement strand
ACCTTTATTTTTTGCCATACTCCGCTTATAAAGCGGTACATTGAAAATGCAAGACGCATATATTGATCGATAAGCAGGCTTATCCACGCGCCGAACAGTCCCAGCCCGATCGGGTAGCAGAACACGTAAGCGGTAAGCGGACGGATAAGACCGATACATATTGCCGAGGTGAGCGCAACGAACTTCGTATCGCCCGCACCGCGCAAGGCACCGTTATAAATAACCTGCGCGATCTGACCGGGAGCGCATAGCGCTATATAAAACGTGAGTATTCTTCCGTTTTCGATAACGTATTCGTAATATTTATCTGCAGGATCGGCAAAAAGCTTTACCATCCAGCCGCCCGCAAAGATCATAAGCAATATAAGCAGGAACGAAAGGACTGCGCCTATTCTCTGCCCCGCTTTTGCATAGAGAGTAGCGAGATCGGGACGAAGCTTACCGAGGTTCTGACCGATAAGCGCGCTTGCCGCAACGCTCAAGCCGTCGCCGCAGGCAAACGAAACGGTGATTATATTCATTGCGATTATATGCGTACCGTATTCGGCGGTACCCAAATCCGCAACGAGCTTTGCATAGATAAAAAATCCGATACGCATAAAGAGCTGTTCGGTTCCCGCGCCGAGCGATACCTTGCCGAGAGTTTTGAGCAGATGAGCCTTCCAGCGCACCATACCCTTGAAGTTGAATTTGAGGTATCGTCCCTTGCGGAGTATCGAATAAAAGCTCATCGAGAAGGATGCGATATTACCGATAAGGGTTGCGATAGCCGCGCCCTTTACACCGAGCTCGGGGATATATTCGACACCGTTTATAAGCACGCCGTTTATGAGCAGTGCGTTGAACGTGATATTCGTGACGTTTGCGACGATATTGGTCGTCATCGATATTTTCGTATTACCGCTTGCGCGCTGTGCGGCATTGATTATCATACCGAACGAGGTGAACATCAAGCCGATCATCGTAATACGGAAATAGGTAAGCGCATATCCGAGCGTATCGGTATTCGCACCCGCAAAGGTAAGCAAGGGCTCGGCAACGATAACCGCGGTGCCGCAAAGCACTATTGCGAGAAGCGCTACGACACCGAGCGACTGATTGAGCGATTCGTTTGCGCCCTCTTGGTCGCCCTGCCCCTTACGGCGCGAAACGATTGTCGTCACAGCGATACTGAGCGCGAAAAAGACGGCGTAGAATATCATTCTCGGCTGTGTGGTCAAGCCCACACCCGCTACCGCATCGATACCCTGCCCCGAAACCATAATGGTATCGAAGATATTTACCATACTCATCAAAAACGATTCGAGCATTGCGGGCCAAGCGAATTTGAGAAAGGATTTATAAAGTTGTTTTGTTTCGGGAAGCTCTCCGCAGGGGTTGAGCTTGCGCGACATTCCCGAAACCGTATAAAGATCAGATATTTTCATCATGAATGATACAGCTTCTTCGTTTGATATACGGGTTCACAGGTGAGATTGATACCGAGCTTTTTGAGCAGCTTTTCATCGACCTGCGAAAGAAGAACGGATGAGTGCATTTCGCATCCCGAAAGCTTTTTGAGCTGATCGAGAGCAAGGCGTGCATTCGGGTCGGTTACCGCGCAGACCGAAAGCGCGATAAGTATTTCATCGGTATGCAGGCGGGGGTTATTGTTACCGAGATGCTGTGTTTTGAGCTCCTGAATAGGTTCGATAACAGCAGGCGAAATGAGAAGTATATCGTCATCGATACCCGCAAGCGACTTTAATGCATTGAGCAGCATCGCGCTGGATGCGCCCAGAAGCTCGCTCGTTCTGCCCTTTATGATTCTGCCGTCGTGAAGCTCGATTGCCGCGGCGGGACCGTTCGTTTCATCGGCGCGCTTGTTTGCGGCAGATGCAACCGCGCGGTCATCCTGCGAGATACCGCACTGGCTCATTAAAATTTCTATCTTCTGAACGGTTTCCTCTTCGGCAAAGCCCTTACGCTGTTGGCAGAGCGCTTCGAAATAGCGTCTTATTATTTCCTGCTTTGCGGCATAGCGGCAGGCTTCATCGTCGCAAATAGCGTTGCCCGCCATATTTACGCCCATATCGGTAGGAGATTTATAGGGCGATTCGCCATAGATTTTTTGGAATATCGCACGCAGAACGGGGAAAATTTCGACGTCGCGGTTATAGTTGACGGTCTGTTCGCCGTAGGCTTCGAGATGGAAGGGGTCGATACAGTTGAGGTCGTCAAGATCTGCGGTTGCCGCTTCGTACGCGATATTAACGGGGTGGTTAAGCGGGAGATTCCAGATCGGGAAGGTTTCGAATTTTGCGTATCCCGCCTTCAAGCCGCGTTTATGCTCGTGGTAAAGCTGGGAAAGGCAGGTTGCCATTTTTCCGCTTCCCGCACCGGGAGCGGTAAGCACCACAAGGCGACGGGTGGTTTGTATGTATTCGTTCCTGCCGTAGCCTTCATCGCTTACGATAAGCTTGACGTTCGAGGGGTATCCTTCGATACGGTAGTGCTTATAGGTTGTAAGACCGAGCTTTTCGAGCCTTTTCTGGAAGGCGACGACCGCGGGCTGCGAATTATACTGCGTGAGCACTACGCTTCCCACGTAAAGACCGCAGGCGCGGAACGCATCGATAAGGCGTAAAACGTCCTGATCGTAGGTAATTCCCAATTCGCCGCGGACTTTATTTTTTTCTATATCGTTACTGTTGATAACCATAACGATTTCGGCTTCGTCCTTTAGCGCGGTGAGCATATCGATCTTTATGCTCGGCTTAAAGCCCGGCAGAACGCGCGAAGCGTGAAAATCGTCAAAAAGCTTGCCGCCGAATTCGAGATAGAGCTTGCCACCGAATTCATCGATCCTTTCTCTGATATGACGTGTTTGAAGTTCAACGTATTTTTCGCAATCGAAACCGATCTTTTTCATTGTTTTGCCTCTTGTAGATTAATATTTAGAAATTCCGAAAGGGTTAAAAGAGAATCGAAAACCCTTTTCCCCGTTTCGAGAAGATTTTTTTCGCTTTGATGTCCGTACGAAAGGAGAACACATTCACCGCCCGCAAGCGACGCCGTTTCGCAATCGTGGACCAAATCGCCTATAAACAGACATTTTTCGGGCGGGATAGCGTTTTCGACAATAAAATCACGCGTTCGTTCCGCTTTACTTCCCGCATAGCTGTCGTTCGCACCGAGAACAGAGGTAAAGTATTTTGCGATACCGAGCGATTCGAGCTGTGCCGTTATCCGATCGGTCCTGCTCGATGAATAGATATACTGCTTTACCCCGCGCTCATTCAACGCCTTGAGCAATTCACGCGCGTGCTTGGCAAGCGGTTCGTCCGGCATATAGCTTTCGCACAGCGAATGGAATTCCAAAGCGATCTGAGCCATAGATTCCTTCGACATATCCATTACCCGTTCGTAGAACTTGATTATCGGAACGTCGACGTATTCGCGGTATTGCCCGAAGGTTATGTTATTAAGCCCTCTGTTTGAAAGCATTGTATTTACGGCACGGTATGCGACGTATGCATCGTCGAGCAGAGTACCGTTCCAATCCCAGAAAATATATTGATACAACATAATACTACCTCAAGTATTTATAGTAACATATATATAATATATTTTCAACAGTTTTTTTGTATTTGTTATGAAAATATTATCGAAAAACACAACAGAAAAACGCCCTCTTGGGAGAGCGTTTTTTTGATTATTTCTGTTTTAATGCGCGTTCGAGCCAGATGGTGCCGATATCGAATGCATCGTAGAAATTCTTCTTTTCGCATTGCTTGATTACTTTTTCGTTGAAGGAAATTTCATCATCGGTGTTCTGGATCTGGACAAGCACCTTTGTTGCGACCTCGAGCGAGCCGATCATCTTCGTTTCGAGGATATTCATAAAGAGAATATACTTATCGTCGGGGTGACCGTAGAAGATAAATCGTCCTTGGCGCACAAGCGGCTTGCCTTTATACATAAGTGTCTTCATTTAATGGGTTCAACCTTTCTTCTTGCCGTCTGTATTGATGAAATCTTCGACAAGCGTGCGCAGAAGTTCATCGCGGTCAATTTTAGAGATGATCGCACGGGAGTTGTTATAGTTGGTGATATAGGTCGGATCTTCGGAAATTATATAGCCGACGATCTGGTTCAAGGGGTTATATCCCTTTTCAACAAGTGAATCGTAAACGCATTGGAGCTTATCGCGGAGCGCTTCCTTATTTTGTTCCTTTATGGGAAACATCAGCGTTTTTTGCTTGTTATCGACCGTTTTTTGATTCTTATCCTGCATTTTCAACCCTCCTTGACCGATGATTCAGATAGCAGTTTAGAGTATTATACAACAAACTTTTGTTCTTTGCAAGTCTTTTTTGTATTTTTATGCTAATATAGCAAAATTTTATGAGCGAAGAACTATTCCCTGCTCGCGTTCGAGCTTTTTGAGTATCTTCTTAACGCCCGCATCGGCTTCCTCGTCGGTCATCGTTTTATCTGCAAGGCGGAACACAAGACGGACCGCAACGCTCTTCTTGCCTTCTTCGACACCCTTGCCGCGATATACGTCGAACACGAATGCATCCTCGAGCGATTTGCCTGCATAGGAACGGATGTCCTTAATAAGCTTGCCGACCTCTGCATCCTTATCGCAGATAAGCGCGAGATCGCGTTCCATTGCGGGATATACGGGAAGAGGAATATAGCCGCGTTCGTGCTTAACCGAATCGAGAAGTGCTTCGGTGGAGATTATTGCGGCGCATACTCCGCGGGGGAGATCGTAATTTTCGCAAACGAGAGGATGAACCTCGCCGATAATACCGACAACGTTTTTACCTACGACGACGTTTGCACATCTGCCGGGGTGGAACGAGGGGTCGTCACAAACGGCAACGTATTCGCGTTCCGAAACGTTAAGACGGGTAAAGAGTGCTTCGGCATCTGCTTTGAGCTCGTAGAAGCCGCCGCAATCGGGTGTAAACGCGAAGCAGAGCGATTTTTTCTCGTTGGAGAGGTCGCCTTCGCGGAAGTAGAGAGTCATAATTTCGGACATCTTGCACTTTTCGACCTTGCGGTTAACGTTTCTTGCGATAACCTCGAGCATCGAAGGAAGCGGATGGGTACGCATTACCGAGGTATCCTCGCCGAGCGGATTGATAAGACGGATAAAGTTACGGAGCTCGCTTTCTGCGGGGATATTGATTTTATCGAGCGATTTGGGAGAAACGAAGGAATAGGTGCAGGATTCGCAGTAGCCCAAGCCCGCCATTGCATCGTTAATGCTGTAACGGAACGCTTCGTGAGGGGTTCTGCCGCCGAGATCCGCCGCGCCCTTGAACATAGTGGGTTCGATATTATCGAAGCCGTAAAGTCTTACAACCTCTTCGGCAATATCTGCGGTGGTGATAATATCGCTTCTGTAAGGAGGAACGATAAGTCCGCCCTTGCCGTCTGCAATAAGCTCGACGGAAGCGAGAAGCTTATCCATTTCTTCATCCGAAACAGAGGTGCCGAGGAGTGCGTTTATTCTTTCGCGGTCGTAAGCGACAACGCGTTCGGAAATATCTGCATTATTAATATCGATAATGCCTTCGAGCACTTCGCCGCAAGCAAGGAGATTTACAAGCTCGCAGGCTCTGTCAACTGCGGGAAGGGTGTTCACCGCGGGAAGACCCTTTTCGAACTTCGCGGAGCTTTCGGTACGAAGACCGACGGATTTAGAGGTTTTACGAATGCTTTCACGAGCGAAATTCGCGCTTTCGAAAACTACGGTAGTCGTGTTTTCGGTGATTTCGGAGTTTTCGCCGCCCATTACGCCCGCAAGTGCAACAGCGCGCGAGCCGTCTGCGATAACAAGCATTTCGGGGGTGAGCTTTCTGGTTACGCCGTCAAGAGTAACGATTTCTTCGCCTTCGTTTGCGTTGCGTACGTTTATTTCGCGGCTCTTGATGTATTCATAGTCGAATGCGTGCATAGGCTGACCGTATTCGAGCATTACGAAGTTGGTAATATCGACGATATTATTGATAGGTCTTACGCCTGCGGCACGGAGCTTTGCGCGGAGCCACAACGGCGAGGGTGCGATTTTAACGTTCTTTACCACTCTTGCGGTATAGCGGGGGCAGAGCTCGGTATTGTGAACGTTAACGCTGATATAATCGGACGCCTTTTCATCGCTTACGGTAGCAACCTTGGGTTCGGGAAGGGTGGTTTTGGTGCCGAAGGTAGCCGCCGCTTCACGCGCGATGCCCATATAGGAAAGGCAGTCGGGACGGTTGAAGGTAAGCTCGAATTCAACGACGGTATCGTTGATCTTGCAAACGTCACGGATGTCGTCGCCGAGATTGCATTCCTCCTGAAGCACGAAAATACCGTCTTCGATCGCATAGGGAAAATCGTTTACCGAAAGTCCGAGCTCGGAAAGCGAGCAGAGCATACCGTGCGAGGGAACGCCGCGGAGCTTGCCGTTTTTGATAACCTTACCGCCGGGGAGCTTTGCGCCGTCGAGGCATACGGGGATAACGTCGCCCGCTTTGATATTCTGCGCGCCGGTTACGATCTGAAGGTTTTCTTCCCTGCCGACGTTAACCTGACAGATAATAAGGTGGTCGGAATCGGGGTGGGGTTCGGTTGACATAATTTTGCCAACCACAACGTTTTCGATGTCGCTGCCGAGAACCTTATAGCCTTCTACCTTTGTGCCTGTCATAGTCATAGCATCGCAGAAGGTTTTAATATCCTCGGGTATGTTTACATAATCTTTAAGCCAATTAAGTGATACTTCCATTTTGAATGTTCCTCCCGTTAATTAGAATTGCTTGAGGAAGCGTGCATCGTTTTCGTAAAGCAGACGGAGATCGTCGATACCCGCCATTACCATTGCGACACGTTCAACGCCCATACCGAATGCAAAGCCGGTGTATACGTCGGGATCGATACCGCCCGCGCGGAGAACGTTGGGGTGAACCATACCCGAGCCGAGTATTTCCATCCAGCCTTCGCCCTTGCAAAGTCTGCAGCCCTTACCGCCGCAAACGAAGCAGGATACGTCTACTTCCGCAGAGGGTTCGGTGAACGGGAAGTTATGGGGACGGAAGCGGGTTTTCGTTTCGGGACCGAACATTGTTTTCGCAAACTGCGAAAGGATGCCCTTCAGATCGCCCATTGTGATGCCTTTATCGATAACAAGGCCTTCGAGCTGATGGAACACGGGAGAGTGAGATGCATCGGCAACGTCGCTTCTGTATACTCTGCCGGGAGAGATTATACGGATAGGAGGGGTTGCGCCGCGCATAGCACGGATCTGTACGGGAGAGGTCTGTGTGCGGAGAAGCGTGGATTCGGTGATATAGAAGGTATCCTGAAAATCACGCGAGGGATGGTCTGCGGGAGCGTTGAGCGCATCGAAGTTATTCGTAACCGTTTCGACCTCGGGTCCTTCCGCAACGGTAAAGCCCATATCGATAAAAATTTCGGTCATACGCTTCAAAGCGGCGGTTATGGGGTGGATATGTCCCGCAGTGGGAGCAACCGCGTTATAGGTAACGTCGAGCTTTTCATCGGCAAGGCTCTTTGCAAGCGCGAGCTTTTTGAGCTCTGCACCGCGGATTTCGAGCGCTTCTTCGATACAGTTTCTAACTTCGTTTGCGATAGCGCCGATTATCGGGCGTTCTTCGGGAGTGAGCGAGCCCATTCCGCGAAGGATCGCGGTAAGCGCACCCTTTTTGCCGAGATATTTTATTCTTATTTCCTCTAACGAGGTTTCCGCGGCAGCTATTTCCGCCACAGCGGTTGTTTTGATTGATTCAAGCTGTGCTTTCATTAATATATGCCTTTCAGTTTCTTATTCGAGATAGTCCTTCAATTTTTTGGATCTGCTCGGATGGCGGAGCTTACGCAATGCCTTTGCTTCGATCTGACGGATACGTTCGCGGGTTATATCGAACACCTTGCCGACCTCTTCGAGCGTGCGGGGTCTGCCGTCTTCCAAGCCGAAGCGGAGCTTCAATACTGCCTCTTCACGCGGGGTGAGAGTATGGAGAACCTCCAAAAGATGCTCGCGGAGCATCTGGTAGCTTGCCGCATCGGCAGGCGCGGGAGTATTGTCGTCCGCGATAAAATCGCCGAGATGCGAATCCTCTTCTTCGCCGATAGGCATTTCGAGCGAAACCGGCTCTTGCGCGATTTTAAGGATGTCGCGCACCTTATCGACGGGCATATCCATTTCCTTTGCGATTTCTTCATCGAGAGGATCTCTTCCCTTTTCCTGAAGAAGCTGACGGGAAACGCGGAGTACCTTATTTATCGTTTCGACCATGTGAACGGGAATTCTTATCGTTCTTGCCTGATCCGCGATCGCGCGGGTGATAGCCTGACGGATCCACCAGGTTGCATAGGTCGAGAACTTAAAGCCCTTGCCGTAGTCGAACTTTTCGGCAGCCTTCATAAGACCCAAATTACCTTCCTGAATGAGATCGAGGAAGAACATACCGCGGTTTACATAACGTTTTGCGATGCTTACTACAAGACGCAGGTTTGCTTCGACAAGCTGCTGCTTTGCGGCGAGGTCGCCGTGAGCCATACGGTTAGCGAGCTCCAATTCCTTTTCGGCGGAAAGAAGCGGCACCTTACCGATTTCTTTAAGATACATTCTTACCGGATCGTCGATAGAAACGCCTTCCTGTGTGAGAAGCGTATCGACGTCTTCGGGGGTTTCTTCGAAATCTTCGTTTTCGATATCCTCTTCGGAAATATCGAAAACAACGTTCGAATGCTCGGAAGCGATTTCGATACCGTTACGCTCGAGTGCTTCGCAGACTTTTTCGATTTTTTCGATAGAAAGGTCGGTGTCGGCAACCGTATCGAGAAGATCGATCACCTTGATACTACCCTTGTTTTTTGCTTCCTCGAATTTTTCGGGGGAAAAGGCAGCAAGATCTTTATCCATTATTGTCCTCCTGTGTGTTAGACTTTTTCTTTTTCTTATTTAAATACTCTGTGAGCGCGCTTGCGGGGTCCTGTTCGATTTTTTTATCGTATTCGCTGCGTTCGCGGAGCTCTTTAAGGGCTTTTATATGGGAGTTGAGCGCGGTGAGGGTTATATCTCCGAGCTCGAGCCGTGAAGCACGGCAGTTTTCGAGTGCACCGATTTCACGCGCGGTAAGCACGCCGTCCTTCGAAAGCACTATTTCTCTTCCCTCTGCAAATTCTTCGCGGAAGAGGTTGAAGATTTTTTTATTGAGCGCGGTTGCGAAATCGTCTTCGGTGAGCTGCTTTACAGCTTCGGGTCCGAAATCGCTTCTTATCAACAGCAAGCCGAGTATCGCTTCCTCGTGAGAGGCTTCCGACGAAAAGCGTAGCTTATCGCTGTTGGCGCTTCCGCCGAACCCGCTTTGCTCGCGCAGTGCGTTATTGACGACAGCCTTTTTGGCTTTTGCGTCCTGCTTTTTGGCTTTGCGCTCTACTTCGGTACGAATCGATTCCGATGTAAGTCCGAGCTTTTCGGCGGCGCGGGCGGAATACACCTCGCGTTCGGGACGCGAAGCGAAGGTTGCGATAAAATCGGTCACTTCGTTGACCGCACGTAGCTTGTCCTCTGCGACCGAAATATCGTAACGCGAGATAATTTCGTTGATTCGGTAACCGATCTGCCCCGAGGAGCCGGTTAGCTTTGCGCGGAAGGAAGCCGCGCCGAATTTTTTGATATATTCATCGGGGTCCTTTGCTTCGGAGCCGAGATTGATGATTTTCGTATCGACACCGACCTGATTAAGTAGGTCGATACCCTTTAAGGTTGCTTTTCTGCCCGCTTTATCTATATCGTATGCGAGATAAACCGTGCGGCAGTAGCGTGCGATAATCCTTGCGTGCTCGGGCGTGATCGCCGTTCCGAGCGTTGCGATCGCGTTATCGAAGCCTGCCTGATGCATTGCAATCGCATCGGGCGCGCCTTCACACAAAATCAGCGTTCCCGATTCGCTGTTTTTCGCAAAATTGAGTGCGAAAAGCACGCGGCTTTTTTTGAAAACGGGGGTATCGGAGGTGTTGACGTATTTACGCTCGTCGTTTTCGTTGAGCCTTCTTCCGCTGAACGCAACGACTTCGCCGTTAACGTCGAAAACCGGAAACATTATACGGTTGCGGAACATATCGTAAAGGCGTTCTGTCTTTTGGCTTATACCGCCGAGAAATGCCGTGCGTATTTCAAGCGGGGTGAAGCCCTTTTCGATCAATAGCTCGCACAGGGGTGCTTTATAAGGCACGTCGGGCGCAAAGCCGATACCGAAGCGCTTTATGGTGGTGGAATTGAAGCCGCGCTTTTCGAGATAAGCGCGAGCGTTCGCACCCGAGGGAGAAAGCAACGCTTTATAGAAAAAACGTGCGGCTTCTTTATTTATTTCAAGAAGTCTGTCGCGCTTGACGGTGGGTTCTTCGGGCTTGCGGTTTTCATAGGTTTCTTCGATTTTTATACCCGCGCGCTTTGCGAGAAATTCGATCGCTTCGCGGTATTCGAGATTTTCGCTCTGCATTACGAAGGTAACGACGTCGCCGCCTGCGCCACAGCCGAAGCAATAGTAGCTCGACGTTGCGGGAAAGACGGTAAAGGAGGGGGTGCGTTCGCTGTGAAACGGGCAGTTGCCGACAAGGTTACTTCCCGCTCTTTTAAGAGTGACTACTCTGCCGATAACCTCTTCGATATTATTGCGAAGCTTTAATTCTTCTAAAAATTCACGTGTGTACGCCATAAGTTCCTCCTTTCATAAGTTTACATAATTAGTTATTTATACTGCCATACGCGCGGCACGAAAAGATCGTTGAAGCAACCAAGTGCATAGCGGTCTGTCATCCCTGCGATAAAATCGGCGGTGACGACCGAAATGCCGTCGCGTTCGGCGTATTTCATATATTCCTGCGGGATACTTTCGGGGTGGGCGGAGAAATGCTCGTAGAGGAAGGTTATCATACTTACAACCCTGCCGTCTTCGCCCTTTGCCTTTTCGTTGCGGTAGACGCGTTCGAACATAAAGTCGCGCAGGTTATCCATTGCTTTTGCATATTCGGGAAGCAAGCCGATACCGTTTTCGACACCGTTTTCGATTGCGGCGGTAACGAGCGATGTGATACGCTGACCGTGTGTGGTGCCGAGAAGATCGGAAATTTCCTTCGGAATATCGGAATTATTGATTATTCCCGCCCGGGCGGCATCGTCGATATCGTGATTGATATAGGCGATACGGTCTGCGATTTTGATTATTCTTCCTTCGAAGGTAGATGCGGGCTCGTCGCCCGTGTGGCAAAGTATGGCATCGCGCACCTCGAAGGTGAGGTTCAAGCCTTCTCCTTCGTTTTCGAGATAATCGACAACGCGCAGGCTTTGCTCGTTATGGCGGAAGCCTTCGGGAAGAAGGTAATTGAGCGCTCTTTCGCCCGAATGGCCGAAGGGGGTATGTCCGAGATCGTGGCCGAGAGCCGCGGCTTCGGTCAAATCCTCGTTCAAATGAAGTGCACGCGCAATCGTACGGGCGATCTGTGCAACCTCGAGAGTATGGGTTAATCTCGTGCGGTAATGATCGCCTTCGGGTGCGAGGAACACCTGCATTTTATGCATCAGCCTGCGGAAGCTTTTGGAATGTATGATCCTGTCGCGGTCGCGCTGGAATTCGGTTCTTACCGGACATTCCTTTATTTGATACAATCTTCCGCGGGTATCCTTTACCTTAAAAGCCTGTTCGCAAAGAAAAGCTTCTTCGAAAGCGAGTGTGCTGTCTTTTATCATAAAAAATCTCCGTATCGCAGAATTTTTCCATACAACAATATATACGCTTAATTTCGCTTTTTTACTTTTTTAATTTTTTATTTTTTTCCAAAAAATCGAAAATCCACATAATCTTTTTCTTCTGATACTTGTCTTTTTTAAGTAAGAGTGGTATAATATAATGAAAATTTATTTTTTGGAGTAAAAATGTTCGGATATATACGCCCCGTAAAGGGCGAGCTGTACGTTAAGGACAGCGAATTTTATTCCGCCGTTTATTGCGGTCTTTGCCGATACGGCGGCAAAAACATTTCGCACCTTACGCGCTGGCTTTTAAATTACGATTTCGTTCTTCTCGCGTTGCTTCGTATGTCGCTTACCGATGAAGCTGTATGCGTTCAAAAAAAGCGATGCCCATATAAGCTACGCAAAACGAGCTGTGCTTCTGCCGACGCGAGCTACGGATTCGTTTGCTCTGCCTTCGGGCATCTTACATACGCAAAGCTTTTGGACGATATTAAGGACGAAAGAGGCTTTAAGCGCTTTTTAAAAAGGCTTGCCAAGCCGATATTTTCGCACATAAGCAAAAAATCGGATAAATACGAAGGGCTTAAGGAAACCGTATTCAACGGGATTTCGGCAACCGATATATGCGAAGGCGAAAAATGCGCCTCTATCGACCGCGCGGCAGACGGATTCGCTACGATGATGAAGGAAATCGCCGCTTACGGACTTAAAGATACCAAGAAGGAAATCGCAGAAGCCTGCGGTTACCATATCGGTCGGTTTATTTATATCGCGGACGCTTACGACGATATGGAAGACGATGAAAAAAGCGGCAATTACAATCCGTTGCTTTTAAAATACGGCAGTGCGGCGGAAGCGAACGCACACGCGGACGAAATTAAGGAAACGCTGTTTGACAGCCTTAACGCTTTTTCGAATTATTACGCGCTTGCGGCGCATACCCCGCAAAACGGAATCGACCGTATTATATTCAATATTACCGAGCTCGGCGGAAGACGCGCGGTTTTACGCATCGCCGAACGAAAGACGCAAAAATCGAAAGGAAACAATAAATGAAAAATCCATACGAAATACTCGGAGTGCCCGAAAACGCTTCGGACGAGGAAATCAAAAAGGCTTACCGCAGGCTTGCGAAGCAGTACCACCCCGACAACTACACCGACAACCCCTTAAAAGACCTTGCCGATGAAAAGATGAAGGAAATCAACGACGCGTACGATACCATTCAAAAAATGCGCGCGGGCGGTCAGGGCGGCGGCAATCGCGGCGGATTTTACGGCGACAGCCGCACCGGCAACGGCACAAGCGGCGCCAACGATACGGGATTTACCCGCATTCGCCGTCTTATCAGCGCAGGCAGAATCAACGAAGCGGAAACGCTTCTTGCGGGAATGCGCCCAGAGGAAAAAACTGCCGAATGGCATTTTCTTATGAGCCTTGTGCTTTACCGCAAGGGCTGGCTTCAGGACGCAAGAAACGAAATCAACCGTGCCTGCGATATGGACCCTTATAATCAGGAATACCGTTCGTTCCAGCAGAGAATGAGCAGCGGCTCTTATTCGAGCCCCTATTCGAACGTCAACATAAACAATTCGAGCTGCAGCGGATGCGATATGTGTCAAGCGCTTTTGTGCGCCGACTGCTGTTGTGAATGCATGGGCGGCGACTGTATAAGGTGCTGTTGATGAAAAAATCCAAAAAGGTTGCGCTTTCGGGTATTTTCACGGCGCTTTGCATTGTTTTTCTCTTTATCGGTTCGATATTTCAAACGCTTGATCTGAGCGCGGCGGCATTTGCGAGCATTATCGTTCTTGTCGCAATGACAGAGCTCGGAAAGGGCTGGGCATTGGGGATATACGCGGCGGCGAGCCTGCTTTCACTTTTACTGCTCCCCTATAAATCGGCGGCTTTGATTTTTGCGATGTTCGCGGGATTTTACCCTATACTCAAAGCACCCCTGAACGCTATCGTTCCGAAATGGCTTTCTTACGCGGCAAGAGCCGTTTGCTTTAATATTCTGATGAGCGCTCTGATTTTCGTTTCGACAAGGCTGTTCGGAATAGAAGAGGATTATTTGGGATTCGGGATCGTGATTTACGCTTTGGGCAACGTGACGTTTTTCGTTTATGATTTTGCGCTCGAACGGATCGCAACGACCTATATTTTACGCATAAAACCAAAGCTTTTCGGGAACCGATAGTTGACAAATATATTGTTACGTGATATAATTATATGATATTTTTCTCGGAGGTCAGTGATGATTAAGAGCATGACCGGCTATGGACGTCACCGCGAGGTGATCGACGGCCGTGATATACTGTGCGAGGTTAAATCGGTAAACAGCAGATACCTCGATACGAACATAAAGCTCGGACGCATGTATAATGCGCTCGAGGAAAAGGTTAAGCAATACGCTTCCACCCGTGTTTCCCGCGGTAAAATGGATATATATATATCTATCGAAAACATCGCAGGGGACGACAACGGACTTTCGGTAAACGAAAGATTTTTGGAAAGCTACGTTTCGCTTCTCCGTGACATAAAGGAAAGATATTCGCTCGGCGGCGACGTCACTATTCAGACGGTTGCGGGAAGAAACGAGGTTTTCGTTACCACCCGCCCCGATGAAGACACAGAAGCGGCGGGCAAGGCGTTGCTCGTGGTTATGGAAAAGGCGTTCGACGGCTTTACCGCAATGCGCGAAGCAGAGGGCGCAAAGCTCGAAGCGGACCTTCTTTCGCATTTGAGCGTGCTTGAAGAAATACGCGCAAGCATCGCAGAGCGCGCACCGCTTTCGGTTAAGGAAAGCAACGAAAAGATGAAGGCTCGCATTAAGGAGCTTTTGGAGGGTGCGAATTACGACGAGCAGAGATTGCTTACCGAATGCGCGGTATTTGCCGACAAGGCGGATATTAGCGAGGAGCTCGCAAGGCTCGATTCGCATTTCGTTCAGTTCCGCAAGATTTTAAAGGAAACCGTTCCCGTTGGCAGAAAGCTTGATTTTCTCGTGCAGGAAATGAACCGCGAGGTAAACACTATCGGTTCCAAGTGCAACGACGGTGAAATCGCACGTCAGGTTATCGATGCGAAGAGCTTTGTCGAAAAAATCCGCGAGCAGATACAGAATATCGAATAGGAGCGTTTATTTATGAAGCTTATAAATGCAGGATTCGGTAATTACGTGAATTGCGACAGAGTTATTTCGGTCGTATCGCCCGAATCGCTCCCCGTGAGGAGATTGATTCAGGACGCGAAGAACGCTGGCAGGCTTATCGACGTAAGCTGCGGCAAAAAAACGAAATCGGTGCTTATTACCGACAGTGACCATATTATCTGCTCGGCAGAAGAGCCCGAAGCGATAATCAATGCTATTGAAGAAAACAATTAACAAAAATAAAGAGGTAACTATATTATGATGCTTTATCCGACAGTTCAGGATCTTACAAACAACAAGGTAAACCGCTATATGCTCGTTATCGCGGCGGCTAAATGCGCGCGCCATTTGATCGAAAAGGCAAACGACGAGCACGAGCTTGAAGAAAGCCGCAGAAGCGAAAACGACCGTTACAGCTCCAGCAAGGAGCCCAAAACCGATTATGAGCTTCTTCTTACCGAAAAGCCTGTTTCGGTTGCGGTTCAGAAGCTTTACGACGGCGAATATTCGATAGTAGAAAATCAGTAATAATGAACAAAGCGTATGCCTTCGTGCACATAATCGACATTGCATACGGTATCGACAGAGCCTATACCTATCTTGTTCCGCAGGACCTGCGCGACGAGATTAAAATCGGCTCGGTTGTCGTTGTGCCGTTCGGCAATTCGAACAAAAAGGTCAGCGCGGTCGTTACCGCGTTTTCGGACGAATGCAAATATCCGCGCGTTAAGCCGATAGAAAGCATTATGCAGTATCCGTTCGAGGTACCGAAAGACCTTATTAAAGCCTGTACGTTTATGAAGGAACGCTTTTTCTGCACGTTTGGAAGCGCTTTCCGCGCCGTGACTCCCCCCGGTGTCAATCTCGGAACAGAAACGGTATACACAGTTGCAAAGGGGCGCGATAATTCGAAGCTGAACGAGCCCGCGCAGGTATTACTGCGCGATATTGCTCTGAAGGGGACGGTACGCGAGCACGATATCGTTTCGGAATACGGAGAGGAAAGCAAGAAGCTTCTTAATTCACTCGTAAAGCTCGGTGTACTATTGCGCGAAAGCAGAGTGCCCGAAAAGCTTAACGAAAAAAATCTGTTCACTTACAGCCTTTGCATTACGCCCGAGGAGGCTTGCGCGCTTATCGAAAGCGGAGAGGGGCTTACCGAAAAGCAAAGAGGGCTTACCGAACTGCTTACTCACTACCCCGCCGCCACAATGCGCGAAATCGAAGAGATCGGTGGTTATACCCCCGCTATCGTCAACGCCCTTATTAAAAAAGGGATCGTTGAACGCCGCGAAACCGCCGTATTCAGAGAAGCTTATTCGTTTACCGACGTTCCGAAGGAAGGTGAATTTTCGCTTTCCGAAGAGCAAAAGCAAGCGCTTGAAGGAATTAATGCGCTCATTGCCGCAAAGGAAGCAAGGGGTGCCTTGCTGTTCGGCGTTACGGGAAGCGGTAAAACGCGGGTAATGATCGAAGCGGCAAAATCGGTTATCGCAAGCGGCAGGCAGGTTATTGTGCTGATTCCCGAAATCGGACTTGCCTCGCAGGCGGTAAAGGCTTACGCGGCGGCGTTCGGCGAAAGGCTTGCCGTAATACATTCAATGCTTTCGGTCGGTGAACGAACCGACACCTACCGCAAAATTCTCGCAGGGAATATAGATATCGCAATCGGTACGCGAAGTGCGGTTTTTGCCCCTTTTAAGAATTTGGGAATGATAGCGATAGACGAAGAGCAGGCGCACACCTATAAAAGCGAAAACCAGCCCAAATACAGCGCGCTCGACGTTGCGAGATTCAGGTGCAGTGAATCAAGCGCTTTAATGCTTCTTGCTTCGGCTACACCCTCGGTAGAAAGCTATTACAAAGCAAAAAAGGGTATTTATTCGCTCTTTACACTTAAAAACCGATTCGGCGGAGCAGAGCTGCCCGAGGTTATTATCGAAGATATGCGCGACGATGCATCGTTATTTTCGGATAAGCTTATCGGCACACGGCTCGCTTCCGAGCTTAAAAGCGCAAAGGATTCGGGAAAGCAATCGCTTTTGTTTGTGAACCGAAGAGGTTACAATTCGCATATTTCCTGCAGAGGCTGCGGTCAGGTATTTACCTGTCCCAACTGCTCGGTTTCTTTAACTCACCACGCATACGACGGAAGCTTTAAGGGCGCAAGGCGAATGTCCTGCCATTATTGCGGATATACAAGCCCCCTGCCCGAAAAATGCCCCGTTTGCGGCGGCACGCGCTTGGGATATTCGGGGTTCGGAACGCAAAAGCTCCAAGACGAGCTCGAAAACGATTTTCCCGCGCTCAAAATCACCCGTATGGATTCCGATACCACGGGCGGTAAATTTTCGCACGACAGACTTATTTCGGAATTCGCAAACGGCGAAACCGATATTCTTATCGGCACGCAGATGATTTCAAAAGGGCTCGATTTCCCCGCAGTAGTGCTTGCGGGTGCGGTTTCGGTTGACAGCTCGCTTTATATGGACGATTTCCGTGCAGGCGAGCGCACGTTTTCGCTCGTGGCACAGCTTGTCGGACGTGCGGGCCGTGCGGGTAAGCGCGGAAAGGCGATATTGCAGACCTATAATCCCGATAACGAAACGCTTAAATTAGCCGCCACGCAGGATTACGAAAGGTTTTACGAAAGCGAAATAAGGCTTCGCAAGGCGGTGGTATTCCCTCCCTTCTGCGCGGTTGCGGCTTTCGGGTTTTCCTCGGCTTCCGAAGCCGATTGCGAAGCATTTGCGAACAAGTTCGCGGCGATGCTTGCCGAAAAGCACAAAAACGATTACGCCGATATTAAAATAATCAAATTCGGACCGTTCAAAAGCGGAATTTACAAGGTTATGGGAAAGTTCCGCCAGAGAATTATCATAAAATACAAGGACAGCGCAAGGACGAGAGAATTCTTATCCGAAATGCTTTCGGAGGGATTTTCCTGCGCGCCGAAAACCGTCAGGCTGGAGCTTGACGTAAACCCATCGATAATATAGGAGTTTATTATGGCAATACTGAACATTCTTAAAGAGGGCGAAGAAGCGCTCAGAAAAAAATGCAGACCTGTTGAAGAAATTACCCCGAGAATATTACAGCTTCTCGACGATATGCACGAAACGCTCGAAAAGGCGCAGGGTGTCGGTCTTGCCGCACCGCAGGTCGGGGTGCTCCGCAGAATAGTTATTGTCGAAATAGGCGATAAAAAATACGAAATGATAAACCCCGAAATTATCGCTACCAAGGGCAAGCAGGAAGAAATCGAGGCTTGTCTTTCGGTACCCGAAAAATACGGACTTGTTAAGCGTCCCGCTTGGGTAAAGGTCCGCGCGACCGACCGCAACGGCAACGTTTATGAAGCCGAAGGCGACGGTCTTATGGCAAGATGCTTCTGCCACGAGCTCGACCATCT
>JAZTXJ010000077.1:0-3075 GCA_045636285.1 Eubacteriales bacterium | reverse complement strand
GTATGCATACGGGACACCTTGGTGCGGGAAAGACGGTATCAATCAAAACATTAAAGCTCCGCTTGCGGGAATATGCTTCCTGAAGCGCGGCGAAGAAAATTCTATCCGCCGTCTCGAATCCTTCGAGGCGACGACTGCGATACTTTCGCAAACTATACGAAAGTTCAAAGATCCGTCGAGGCTCGATAAGCTGTTAAAGCATCTCGATTCGCTCGTGAACACAATACCGATCTATGAGCTTTTTAACAAGCCGGAGCCCGAAGCGGCACGGCTTAGCTATGAAACGATGCGCCGCGGCGCGCAAGAGGCAGGATTATGAAACTGAACAAAAATTTCGCACTTCGCAACGTGGCAAACACTTGGGTAGTGCTCCCCTTGGCAGAAAAAACCGTTAATTTTAACGGAATGTTAAAGCTGAACGAATCCGGCGTGCTTCTTTGGAAGGCATTGGAGCAGGGCGCAGACCGCGAATCGCTCGCAGATGTGCTTACTAACGAATATGAAGTCACGCGCGAGCAGGCACTTGCCGATGTGGATGAATTTTTAAAGATTCTTGCCCAAGCCGGCTGTATTGAATAGACACAGACAGCCTGCTTTTTCGGCAGGCTGTTTATGTTTGATTAACTTCGAAAGCTATCAGGAAAGGAATACCTGTTTATGAATACAAAAATATTTGCATTGATTATAACGTTGATTATCGTCGTGTCGATTATTTTCCTCGCTGTTTCGATGGATAACGAACCTGCTGATTTTTCGGAATACGAAGGCTCGGAAGCCGTAAGTGTGGATACTTCGGGCGATCCCTCGCAGGGAACGAGCGCTTCGCAAGACAATTCTTCGCAAAGCGGGGAAGCATCGTCTGATGAATCGACTAACACCGAAACGAGCGAAAATACCGAAAGCAGCGAAACCGTTGAAAACGAATCGTCGGCAGGCGGAAGCGAGAGCTCGGAACCCTCTTTGAACAACCCCGAAGCTTCTGTGCCCGAAAATTCCACCCCCGATACTTCGTTGCCCGAAAGCTCTGCACCCGAAAGCTCTCTTCCCGAAACCTCTGAACCCGAAACTTCCGTACCCGAGGTTTCTACCCCCGAAACCTCTGTGCCCGAAATATCCGAACCCGAAATTTCCGAGCCCTCTGTGACGCCCCCCAACACTGCGCTCACATACAAGGAATATATCGCAATGTCGCCCACCGAACAGCAAGCTCATTTCGAAAGCTTTGCTTCGATAGATGATTATTTTACTTGGTACAACGCGGCGAAGAAGGTTTACGAGGACGAGCAGGACAGAATCGATGTCAGCGGTGATATAAATATCGGCGACATTATCGGCGGTAATTAATGAAAAACGAACATATACAAACAGAACCGCTTTCGGCTTCGATGGATACGCTTGTTCCGCTGTTTAAGGAACGCTTTTCCGCAGGGCAATCGGTGAAGTTTTCGCCGAAGGGAATAAGCATGCTTCCGATGATAAGGCAGGGGAAGGACACTGTCACCCTTTCGCCGATAACCGAAAAGCTAAAAAAATACGATATTCCGCTATATCGCCGTGACGACGGTAAATACGTTCTTCACCGTATTGTTTCTGTCGGCGAAACGATTACCTGTATCGGCGATAATCAGTTCAAAAAAGAACACGGCTTACGCAGTGAACAGATGATTGCCGTTGTTACCGCGTTTACCCGCGGAGAAAAGGAATATTCGGTAAACAGCCCTTCATATAAGCTTTATTGCCGCCTGTGGCATTACAGCCGTTTTCCGCGGCACGTGCTCAGGGCACTCAAAAACAGGCTGAAACGCATTTTTGCAAAAAGGAGAGCGTGACCTCGATGAACGAACAAAAATTCAACAGCGGGCTCGATATCGTCTTTCTCGCGGCTTGCGCGCTTCATGGCAGAGTGCCGACGGCAGAAGAAATGAGCTCGGTTGATTTTGAATGGCTTTATAAGCAAGCTTCCCGCCATTCGATGCAGTCGATAACCTATTTTGCTCTTAAAAGCTATTACGAAAAAAACGGCGCGCTTCCGCAAGGGCTGACAGAGGAGCAATATCTGCAGTTCGAAAAGGATTATAAAAAACAGGTACAACGCACGGTTTATTTTTCGTTCGAGCGTGAAAAGATAATTGCTTTTCTCGAATCGAGCGGAATATGGTATCTGCCGATGAAGGGAATTATCCTGCAGAACCATTATCCGCAATTAGGTATGCGCCAGATGGCAGATAACGATATTTATTTCGATATTTCGCGCCGTAAGGATGTAAAGAGCTTTATGTCCGATAGCGGATACGAGGTTGTCGCATACGGACAGGGCGTGCACGATACCTATCAGAAGCAACCCTTTTATAACTTCGAAATGCACGTGTATCTATACCGCGAATCGACTAACGATACCTTTTACGAATACTATAAAAACGTTAAGGAACGGCTTGTAAAGGACGAAGGCAATTCGTTCGGTTATCATTTTTCCGATGAGGATTTTTATATCCATACGCTTACCCACATTTATAAGCATTACAGTCACGGCGGGCTCGGCGTTCGCTTTTTAATGGACGTTTTCGTGTATCTGCAAAGCAAGGAAGCAACGCTTGATTGGGATTATATTTCCGCAGAGCTCGAAAAGTTGAAGATTTTCGATTTCGCACAGACGGTCAAATCGCTTTCGAAGAAGCTGTTTTCGAACGAATGTATCTGCTTTAGAAATAAAACAGAGCTTCTTTCAAAGGAAGAGTTGCAGGAGCTTGAATACTATATAAACAGCGGAATTTACGGTACAAAGGAAAACGCCGTAAACAGCAGTCTGAAAAAGCTCACGGGGAGCGAAGAAAAGAACGCAAAGGGCAAATTCAAATATATCCTTAGCAGACTTTTTCCGAATATGCTGTACTACAAGGAAAACTATCCCTTCCTTTATAAAACGAAAATATTCATTCCGTTTTTTGTGGTTTACCGCATAATCGTCAAGGGCTTTTCGGCACGCAAAACGGCATCGCAGGAAATTAAGGTGCTCAACAAGAAGAAATAACAAAAAACAAGCTTCATTATACCGTGAAGCTTGTTTTCTTTTTTATA
>JAZTXJ010000076.1:0-5025 GCA_045636285.1 Eubacteriales bacterium | reverse complement strand
ACCCCAATGCTTTAACAATGAAGCCTCCCCTGTGTAAGGGGAGGGGGACCGCGGAACGCGGTGGAGGGGCTGTTTTGAAAGTAACAATAAAAATAAAACATACAATCCCCTCAGTCAGCTCGCAAGCTTGCCGACAGCTCCCCGTCGGGGGTCCCCGAAAAACCGAAGATTTTTTGGGGAAAGGACAAGGGGAGCCTTTAAGGTTAAAGCGTCGTTTACACAAACGATGCGACGCACGAAACGAGCCTTCCCTTTGGTTATTACCCCAAAAATGCTTTCCATTTTCATCGCCCTCGGTTCCTGCGGTTCTCAACGAGATTTATTTATTAAACCGACATATAAAATTTAAATGACAATGACACACAAGTATTTTTAAAACATAAAAGTTTTTGAAAGAGAGTACGAGAGAGAACTTTTTTCAAAAAGTTCTCTCTCGTATAATCTCTCTCGTATAATCTTTAATATAACATCACTCTTCTATCGCGGCTTTGCGGGCGATAATGGGAGCGACTTCATCGGGGGCAAACTTGGCGGTGCGGTCGTAGGTATAAAGCCCGTTGCACTCCTGCTCGACGTCGGTAAGCTGTGTATAGCAAAATCCGAAAATACACGGGTTGTCGAGTATCGCGTCGGTCACGTCCTTGAGTCTGGAAAGAAACTCCTGCTTCGTTTCGGGGATATTGCCGTAGCCCCAGCCCTTGCGCTCGAGCATAAACCCGATACCGCCGTACTCGCTTATAAATATCGGCTCGCCGCGGTAGGTCTGACGGTCGGAAAACTTATCGACAATTTTGCCGTTTGCAAGCTCCTTGTAGCGTTCGCGGATCGCCGTACCCGACGAATCGTAATCGTGAAGGTCGAAAACGTCGGTTATAACGTGGAAATTACCGCTCGTATCGATACAGGGGCGCGTTTTATCGAAGGCTTTCGTCACACGGTAAACGAGCGAAAGTATTTCGTCGCACTGACGTCTTCCCTTCTCGTCCCATGTTTCGTTGAAGGGGCACCAGCCGATAATTGCGGGGTGGTTGAAATCGCGCTCAAGTATTTCGAGCCATTCGGGAAGAATACAGTGAACCGCTTCGGGATATGAAATATCCAAGCCCCAATTCGCGTATTCGCCCCAAACGATATAGCCCAAGCGGTCGCAATGGTAAAGGAATCGCTCCTCGAAAACCTTTTCGTGAAGCCTTGCGCCGTTAAAGCCCATCGCCATAGAGCGTTCTATATCGCCGCAAAGCTCGGCATCGCTCGGCGCGGTGTAGATTCCCTGCGGATAAAAGCCCTGATCGAGCACCAAGCGCTGAAAAACGCTTTTGCCGTTGAGCATAAATTTAAAGCCCTCGAAATGTATTTCACGCATACCGAAATAGCTTTGAACGCGGTCCTCGCCAAACGCAAGCGCAAGCTCGTAAAGCCTGCCGTTGCCGATTTCCCACAAATGAAGCTCGTCGAGCGCAAGCGTTAAAACCGCACTGCCCCCACGGCATTCGCAAGCGGCTCCGCCAACCGTTCTGCCCTCGTATTCGGCAACCGCAGAAAAGGTCGCGCTTCCAAAAAGCTCGGCGTGAATGGTTAAGGCTTTTGCGTTTATATCGGGATAAATTTTAAGCGATTTAATATAGCTCTTCGGGGTGAATTCAAGCCATACCGTCTGCCAAATGCCCGTCGTTCTGGTGTAAAAACAGCCGTAGGAATCACGCTCGTGGCACTGCTTGCCCGAAGGGATCTTGTTACTGCGCGTGTCGTCCTCGCAATAAACGGTAAGGGTGTTTCCGCCTACGCGGCAATAATCGGTTATTTCGAACGAAAACGACGAATAACCGCCCGAATGTGTTCCGACAAGGCTTCCGTTCACAAAAACGCTTGCCCTGTAATCGACCGCGCCGAAATGAAGCACGATACGCTTATTTAACCGTTCCTTCGTTATTTCGAACCCTCTGCGATAAACGCAGGCGGGTATAAAATCGGTAAAGCCTATGCCCGAAAGAGCGCTTTCGACACAGAACGGAACGTTGATTTTGTTTGTGAAAACCGCGTTTTCCTCCTGCATCCCGCGTGAAAGCGCACTGCGCGAAAAATCGAATTCAAAATCCCATTCTCCGTTCAGGCATTGCCAGTCGGCACGCATAAATTGCGGCTTCGGGTGCTCGGTTCTGAACATTTGTAAAACCTCCGATTATCTGTAATAAAGCTCCAACGCGCCGAAATGCTTGCTTTTAAGCTCTTCGGGCGGCGGACAGTCCTTCGGGAGTGCAAGCGGTATCGGCTCGATACCGTCCAAGCCCTTTTTCTCGAGCGCATAACGCCATTCGCGCTCTACCCACGGCGATTCCTTTGCGAGCCTCGACCAGCAAAGATAAAGCACGTCGCGGCGGTCTATTTCCTTGCTGAGCGTATTTTCCCAGTCCTCGCCGCTTTTAAGCGTTTCTACGTCGAAAAATACGTCTAAATCGGGGCGCGTCCTACGCATACCCTGCAATATCAGAGCAACGCGCTCGCGGTCGCCGCTTGCATAGGAAATAAAGGCGGAGCGAATATCTCTTCGCTCGAGCTTCGGTCGCTGAAAGCCGAACGAATTGCAATAAACTGTAAAATTAATTCGTGTCGCAAGCACGCTTTCGAAATACACCTCGGCGTTGAACAGCAGTTGATTCCTGCCGTACTCCCTCGGAACGAAAACCGAAAAATCGAACTTAACGTATTTCCCTGCCCATTCGCGCACCTCTTCGCCGTTCTTTATCTCGATATCGGGGCTTGTCAGGCGCACGGTTATCCTCGTGCCCATTCTTATTTTCAAATGTCCGCCGTCGGTTTCGGTAATCGCGCCTTCCTTGCGGGTGCGCTCAACCTTTGCGCGCTCTACAATATGGCGGAATTCCTCTTCAAAGGCGTAAAAATCTATAATAGTGTATTCATCTCTGTTAAGGCTTTCGGGCGCAAGCACCGAAAAGCTAATATCGCTCGTTTTGCTTCCAAACAAGCCCTTAACCCGTTGGGCGAGCGTCTTTTTCTTTAACGCAGGAGCGATAACGGTAGGCACAAACGGCTTATTTTCTTTATCCTTCACCGTTTGCGTGCCCTTGTTCTCTACCGCGGGCTCGGTCGGGGGTATAGCCTCGCAAGCCATAACGTGCGTTCCCACAGTATCGTTTTTATCGACAACGCGGGCAACTGCATCTCCGTCCGCTATCGAAGCCAAGCCGGAAGTAAGAGAACGGTTACGCGGGGACTGTTCGGATATACATTCCTTCACCGCGGGAAGCTCTGTCAGCTTTTCGAAAAACGTATCGTCATCGTAATTCAAAAAGTCCGATTGAGCCAAGGAAAACAACCTTGCTTCATTTTGCGCAAAATCTTCGAGATATACGCTTATAATCCTCTTGTTATGCTCAAGCGCGAGCACAAGCTCGTGGCGCACTTCCTTCGAATCAGCCGCGTTCGAGCTCAAAAAGACCATAACAGAGCTGCATTTTTCGATATTGCTCAAAATCTCTTCTTTGTCTTCGGGAACAATCGCCGAGCCCAACCCCAAAACGTAGCCCACGCCCTCGTATTCAAGCTCCGAAGTCGTCAGCATAACCTTTAAATGATCTCTTCTTGCGAATATAATATAAATAAATTTATCTTCCATATTCACACCCCGTTTGTTCGACGTTTTTATTATTTTACCATATTGCCAAAATATCTTCAAGTGTTTTGTTGAATTTGCGATTGATTAATTCGTTGCGATATGGTAAAATTATCTCACACAAAAAACGATTGTGAGGTATAATTATGATAGTACGCACTCCCCCTATGG
This sequence comes from Eubacteriales bacterium, assembly GCA_045636285.1. Taxonomy (GTDB): domain Bacteria; phylum Bacillota; class Clostridia; order Oscillospirales; family CAG-382; genus Coliplasma. The sequence continues at coordinate 1,223 of JAZTXJ010000076.1, read as the reverse complement.
GTTGGAACTCCTGGAACACCTTCGGCAGAAATATCGATGAAAAGCTTATTATCGAAACAGCCGACGCTATGGTAGAAAACGGCTTGCTCGAAGCGGGCTACAATTATCTCGTTATCGACGACTGCTGGGCAGAAATGAAGCGCGATGAAAACAACCGCCTCGTGCCCGATAAAAACAAGTTCCCCAACGGTATGAAATACGTTGCCGATTACGTTCACTCTAAAGGACTTAAATTCGGTATGTATTCCTGTGCGGGCAACCTTACCTGCGCGGGCTATCCCTCTTCATTTGAATATGAATTTATCGATGCAGAAACCTTCGCTTCGTGGGGTGTCGATTATCTTAAATACGATTACTGCTTCAAGCCTATAAACCAGCAGGGTCACGCGCTTTACAAGCGTATGGGCTTGGCGCTCGCCAACTGCGGAAGAGATATATGCTTCTCGGCTTGCTCTTGGGGTGTCGATCAGACAAACGAATGGATAAAGCAAACGGGCGCGCACCTCTGGCGCTCCACAGGCGATATTAACGACAGCTGGCCCTCTGTAAAAGAGCTTCTTATGAAGCAGACCGATTACCTCACCACCAACGGTCAGGGCTGCTTTAACGATATGGATATGCTTATCGTCGGTATGCGCGGCAAGGGCAACGTTGCCGTCGCGGGCTGTACCGATGAAGAATACCGCACCCACTTCTCCGCTTGGGCGTTCCTCGGCTCGCCGCTTATGATCGGCTGTGACGTTCGCAATATGGACGAAGTAACCAAGAGCATACTTCTTAACAAAGAAATCATCGCAGTCAATCAGGACGGCGCATACCGTCAGCCCTTCACCTGCGGCAGTCACTGGTGGGCGCAGGACGTTAAGGTTTGGGCGAAGTTCCTCGAAGGCGGCGACATCGCTATCGGCGTTTTCAACCTTTCGGACAACGCGGCAGACCCCTTCATTTCGCTCGATACGCTCGGCATAAACCGCTCCTCCGGCAAGGCGCTCGAAATACGCGATCTCTGGAAGGGCGAAACGCTCGGCGTTTTCAAGGACGTTTTCCGTTGCGACTATATGCCCGCACACGAATGCAGAATGTACCGTTGCAGAGTAGTCGATGCAGAATAACTGCGTTAAATGCGGCAAACCCCTTTCGCCCGACGATATCGGTGCAAGCAAAAAGCTTATTAACCGCGGTATGACCGAAAATTTTCTTTGCACCGCCTGCCTTGCCGAAAA
>JAZTXJ010000075.1:0-13916 GCA_045636285.1 Eubacteriales bacterium | reverse complement strand
TGCATTACTCACCCGTCCGCCACTAAGTTATTTCAAAGCAAGCTTCTCCATAACTCCGTTCGACTTGAATGTGTTAGGCACGCCGCCAGCGTTCATCCTGAGCCAGGATCAAACTCTCTAATGAGTTGTTTTATTTATTCGAACCGAAGTCCGACTAAATTTCCTGTTTTGCTCTTTACTTATTTAAAGAATTAACGAGTCTTATGTTCTACTTCACATTAATGCTTTGTAGTACACTGTTGTTCAATTTTCAATGTCCGTTCGCGCTGTCCCGTCGCTTCGCTTTTGCTCTGCTCTCTCGCGACAGCTTGGCTATTCTACCACAAGATTTTCTATTTGTCAACCCTTTTTTTCAACTTTTTTTAATTTTTTTTAAAAAGTCTGAAAACCCTTGCAAATACAAGGTTTTTGAAGAAATGTTTTCTTCAAACAATAGTTATGGCTGTAATTTTTTTGCAATTTCCAGTGCATTTGCGACGTCGCCGTACATATAGAGTGAGCCGAGCATCACAAGCGGCATATTTTGTGTTTTTGCACTTTTGTACGCCGCGCACACACCTTCCTCGATCGTGCCGTACGCGTGCGATTCGGTTCCTTTTTCGCCGCAAACGCCCGCCAGAACGTTCGCATCGAGCGCGCGAGGAGAATTCGGAGTTACGCAATGTATTTCGTTCGCAAGCGGCAATATCTTATCGAGCATCGCGTTCCATTCCTTATCGGAAAGCACGCCCATAAGCATACAAACCCTTTCACCGCCAAAGAACGCGCGGACACTTTCCGCGGCGGCGGTAACGCCCTGAAGATTGTGTGAGCCGTCGAAGATAACGCACGGCTCTTCACCGAGAAGCTCGAACCTTGCTCTCCAACGCGCAGTCGTGAGCCCTTCTCTCAAAACCTCTTCCGAAATTTCGAAGCCGTTTTCGTTAAGCGCTCCGACCGTTTCGATAACGGTTGCGGCGTTTTCGGGCTGATAGCTTCCGCAGAGCGAAAGCGATATATCGCGTAGTGCGCCGTAATCGAACGTCGTGCCCTTTACTCCGACAGATTCAACGCAAAGCGAGCCGAGCGCGGTTCTCGTAAGCTTACAGCCGAGAGAAGACGCCTTTTCGGAAATGACACCAAACGCAATATCGTCCCTTCCGCCGTAAACGACGGGACGGGATTCTTTAATTATACCCGCTTTTTCCGTCGCTATTTCGGCAACGGTGTTTCCGAGCACGGCGATATGGTCGAGCGCAATACCCGTGATAACCGACACGACCGGCGATTCTATAACGTTGGTCGAATCGAGCCTTCCGCCCATTCCGACCTCGAGCACGACTATATCGCAGTTGTTTCTTTTGAAATAAAGAAAGGCAAGCGCGGTGATGATTTCGAATTCGGTGGGCTTATCCTGCATAGAATCGGCAATAGGCTTCAGTATTTCAACAAGCTCGGCAAGCTCGGTATCGCTTATCGGTTCGCCGTTTATACACATACGCTCGTTAAAGCGTACGATATAGGGCGAGGTATAAAGGCCGACCTTGTAGCCCGCCTTTCGAAGAATATTTTCAAGCATCGCGCAGGTCGAGCCTTTTCCGTTCGTCCCCGCGACGTGAACGTATTTCATTTCCTTTTCGGGATTGCCGAGCTTATAAAGAAGCTCCTGCGTGCGCGATAAGCCCGGACGCGAGCCGAGCCATTCGACCGAATGGATATATTCAAGTGCTTCGGTATAATTCATTTCGGGTTCACCTTTCCGAGCGAGGAGATTTGTTTGTTTTTAAGTATTATATATATAAGGTAGGCTTCCGCGAGCGAAATCGCCGCATAAAGCGGTATACGAACCCAAAGCGTAGGCAAAAACCGAAGCGAATAAAGATCCGCAAGGGCATAGGTTTTAATAATCACCGAGCCGATGCCGTGCGCGATGAGCGAAACCGAAAGTACCGAGACGAAGCTCTTCCTTTTAAATATATATTTCGGCATAACGCCCGCAAGCAAGCCGAGGCACGCCGCGCCGACGGTAATAAGAGGTGTGGGCGCATAGCCCGCGATAAGTGCCGAAATGACGTCTGCGCCAATCGCCGCCATAACGCTGTATAAGGGTCCGAACATAAAGCCGAGCAGAATTATCGGCATATTTTCGAAGGTTATACGCAATATCGGCGTGAGCGTGAAATACGCTTTGCAAACGATACCGATAACGATGCTCATTGCAACCATCAAAGCCGAAAAAACGATTTTTTTCGTGTTGGTTTTCGTTTTTTCTTTATTACCCATAAAAAATAACCTCCTCCCCTGCATACATATAGCAAGAAAGAAGGTTTTCCGAAAACACGGAAAGTCCCGTATATTTGCCGTATGAAGCGGGATGCAGGGCCCAGACCGCAAACCAAAGGTTTTTCGTCCGTCCGACAACTCCCCGTTCGAACAGCACTTCACGAATAAGCCCTTACTCTTCAATTTTGGAACTTCATTATAACACCGCAAAACTCCCGTGTCAACGGTTTTGAAGATTTTATGTCCTGAAAAACAACCGAAAAACAGGTCTTAAAAGCTTTGGAGAACGGAAACAGTAAATTTTCATAAAAACACCCTCACTTAACAAACAAAGCCGCACCCGCACATATAACGAGCGCCGATTCGATAAACACGAGCGCACCTGTCGGGAGTACCAGACAAAGCAGAACTCCCGCGCCGAACGCAAGCGCGCCTACACCGGCAGTTTTCGCAAAACCGCAACGCATAAACACCACAGCCTTTCGATATTATTTTATTCATAATCGGCATCGATTGCTCATATATTTTTACGGAACAAGGTTCGTACACCAAAAAAGAAAGGGCGCGATTAAAATAGCTGTCACAACCAACGAAATACTCATACCCAAAAGAATTTTTTCGCCGAAAACCGAAAAGGAGCTCGAGCTCGATACCGCCTTGCCCGAATACTGCCCCGATATTGCAAGAATTATTAAGGTGGACTGCACCCCGTTTTGCGAAAGCTGTGAAATTACGGAAAGCGGAGCGACCGTAAAGGGCAAAGCCGTGTATGATTTGCTTTACGAATCGGAAGGCAAGAGCAGATTGCGCTACGCAAGCTTCACGCAGGAATTCAGCCATTCTCTTCCGCTTGCGCGGAGCGGCGCGAAGACCTCGACGGTATTTTGCAAAATCAACTGCGAAAGAATAGGCTGCAGGCTTTTAAGCCCGCGCAGACCGATGATAAAAGCAACGCTCGGCGCACAGCTTGAGCTCGAAACCGAAACAGCGGTAAAGGCGTTGGCGGTAAACGAGGACGGAGAAACGTTTTTTCGCAAGAAAACGATAGGCTTCGACGGATTCACCAAGCAATGCTCGGCAACACAGCGATTCACCGAAACGCTTGCGCTTGCACAGAGCGAAAAAAGCATCGGTCAGATAATCTGCGGAAGCGTTTCGCTTCAATCGATGCAAACCACGCTTTCACACGGGAGAGCCGAGATAAGAGGCTCTGCGGTCGTAACCGCGCTGTGCGAGGAGGAAAGCAACGAGGGTAAATACTTCACCACCGCGAAAACGCTCCCCGTGAGCTTGGAAATCAACGACGAATCGATCGAGGACCGCAAGCAGTTGCGCGCGGATTTCACCGTAACCGAAAGCGAATTCACGCCCGAGCTCGACCAATACGGCGAAAGCCGAAACATAAGCACCTCTTTTTCGGTAAAGGCGATACTGCGGGTAAGCGAGCCGAAGGCTTATACGGTTGCCGAGGATATGTTCGAAAAGTGCTACGACAGCGTTCCGACAGTCAGCAAGGCTTCGCTTCCGCATTTGCACTCGATGACCGAAAACGGCTTTTCTGCCGAAATCAAGCTTCCGCCCGCAGACCCGAAGCCCGAAGGCCTGCTCGATTCGGGCGCAAGAAGCACCGCGCCCACCGTTTCGAAGGCAGAGGGCGGAATACAAATAGAAGGAAGCTTTATTATTAATCTGCTCGCCGATACGGCGCAGGGGGTAAGAAGCTACGACCACGTGCTTCCTTACAGCCAGATTATAATGCAGGACGTCCCCAAAAACGAATCGCAAACGCTTGCAGAGGTGATTCCGATAGAGGTTATTCCCACCCTGCACGCCGACGGCGGCGTAACCGTGAGGGTTATCGCAACGGCGAGAATTTCGGTTTATACCGAAACCGAGGAAGGCTTTATCAGCGAAATAACCAAGCGTACCGCGCGCGAGCGCACCGAAAGCAAAACCGAGCTCGTTTTCTGTTACCCTCAAAAAGACGAGGAGCTGTGGAGCATCGCAAAGCTTTACCGCACCGACCCCGAAGCGATTCAACGCGCGAACCCCGAAGCGTTCGACGAATCGGGAATATCGGTCGGAGGCGCTTCGCCGATACTAATAAAAATGTAGCACGAAAAATCTTTTTCGCATAGAATAACAGCAGAAATATCAGTGCGGCAACAGCTTCTTCGCCGCAAAAAAGATTGGAGTGCTCCAATGAAAATCGCTGTCATCGGCGGTGACGAGAGAATGCTCGTTGCCGCAAGGCTGTTTCGGGAAAACGGCTTTCGGTGTGAAACCGCCGCGCTCGGAAGTGGCTCGGAGGAAATAAAAGCCGCGTTGTGCGGTGCCGCGGCGGCAGTATTGCCGCTGCCTTGCGAAAAGGGCGGAATGCTGAATTGCCCGATGTCGAATGATAAAATAAACATCGGAGATATTTTTGCCGCGGGTGAAGCTCACACGCTCTTTATCGGCGGGAAGCTCCCGATAAAGAGCGACACCTTCGCCGATTACGCCGAAAACGAGGAATTTTTGCTTTTGAACGCCGCCGCAACAGCCGAAGCGGCATTGATGCTCGCGTTGAAGGAAAGCCGAAAATCGCTTTTCGATTCGCAAATATTGGTTATCGGCTACGGACGTATCGGAAAAGCGCTGGTGCGCTTGTTGAACGCATTCGGTGCGGATATTACGCTCGCGGCGCGAAGAAGCGAAAACCGCTTGAGCGCAAGATTGGCAGGCGCAAAAGCCGTTGCGACAAGCGAGCTTTATACGGCGATAAAGCGGGCGGATATTATTTTTAACACCGTGCCCGAAACGCTTCTGACTGAACACGAATTAAGCAATATGCAAAGCGAAGGCTTTATTATCGACCTTGCATCAGGCAACGGCGGATGCGATAAGCGGTTTGCCGAAAACGCGGGAATCAAGCTTATTCACGCGCTCGCGCTTCCGGGAAAGCATTTCCCCGAAACAGCGGGCAGGGCGGTATATAACGCGGCGCTTTCGATTCTTTGCGAAAGGGGGCTTTCGGTATGAAGCTTGCCTATGCAATGTGCGGTTCCTTTTGCACGCACAAGCAATCGCTCGAAATTCTGCACAAGCTCGCGCAGATGAACGATATGACCGTTGCCCTTTCGGAAGCCGCGCGCGATACCGACACACGATTCGGGAAAGCCGAAGCCCTGCGTGAAGCGGTAAGCAGGATAAGCGGAATTTCGCCGATACTTTCGATCCGCGATGCCGAGGAGCGCATAACACGCGGCGGGTTCGACGCGCTGATAATTTCGCCCTGCACGGGCAACACTCTCGCAAAGCTTGCAAACGGAATAACCGATTCCACCGTTACAATGTGTGCAAAAGCACAGCTCCGCAACCGCCGCCCCGTAATAATTGCGCTTGCCACAAACGACGGCTTGGGCGCAAATCTTTCCAATATCGCCCGCACGCTCGAAAAGAAAAACATTTATTTCGTCCCGTTTGGGCAGGACGACCCGAAAAACAAGCAAACCTCGCTTATATGCGATTTTTCGCTTATCGAGCCGACGCTCGAGCTCGCGCTCAACGGTATTCAGATACAGCCGTTGCTTTTGTAAAAAAAGAAGAGGGACTCGAAAGAGTTCCTCTTTTGACATTCAAAATCAATATAAAATTAGTGACCGAGAGGGGTCCGACGATCCGTTTCGACCGGCAATTAAATCATCGTGATGAAAACTTGTAGGGACCGGCAGGCGACGCACGCGTCGCAATGATATAAATCCCATTCGGGATTTGTGATATACGCATTCGCGTATGATATACGCCTTCGGCGTGCGATATGCCTGCGGGCATTGGTGGAGTGTTGTAGGGACCGGCGTCCTCGACGGTCCGCAAGGGGTATCGATAATAATAAATGCAACAAATTTATTTTTTAATGTGTCATAACCGTTACCCAATTGTATCGTTTTTACCGTAAATACAACGCTTCTCTCGCGGACCGTCGAGGACTTGGTATACCCCAAAAAATCTTCGATTTTTCGGGGACCCCTCGGTCCCTACGGTTCACAACGAAACTCCATTATTAACCCAAAAACATAAATCGTATCGTCATTTGACGCGGACTGTCGGACATCTCGGTCCATACATTTTATCGTTGTTCAAATGAAAAAATGTTATTCTTGTTAAAAAAATAAAATGCCATTCTTGCATAAAGCAAAAATGACACACAATAAATTTTTCCGAAACAAGAGTTTTTTTGAAGAGAGCGCGAGAGAGGCTTTTTTTGCAAAAAAAGCTCTCTCGTAAACAAAAACAATAAACAAAAACCGTAAACAAAAACAATAAACAAAAACCCCAACAATCACGCCATATAAATTTCGCAGGGGATATTTCTGCGTTTTGCGTAATTTATCGTATATTCGGTACCGCGGGAATATCCGTCCCAAATTGCGATAACAAGATCGGCGCTGTCGACGATAAGCTTATTGCGGATAAGCGGTGCGCTTTTTCCGTAAAGCTCGTAATTCGGGTAAAAAATCTTTTTTTCTATCCCGTGCGCGTCGGCATAGCGTTCGGCGAGCTTATCGACCCCGTTTGCGCCGCCGGAGATTATAAGCGTCGTATCGGGCGGGATGCGCTTGCCTATATCATATTCGGTTATCCCGCGCGAGCCAATAATTGCAACCTTCATAATATAACACCTCGCAAAATATTATACTTGCGAATATCGCTTTTGTCAACGATAAATCACGCACCGACAATAATTCCGTGAATAATAACTGTTGATTTTAAAGTCGTAATTTGTTATACTTATTTAAACATAAAAACAAAAGGGTGAAAAAGCTTGAAATATATCGTAATGCTCGGCGACGGTATGGCAGATCTGCCGATAGCCGCGCTCGGCAAAAAAACACCGCTCGAAGCGGCGAATAAGCCTTGTATGGATTTCCTTGCGAGCAACGGCATAAACGGCATGGTCGAAACCGTGCCCGAAGGAATGGTGCCCGAAAGCGATACCGCAAACCTTGCGGTAATGGGCTACGACCCGCGCGTTTACAGCAAGGGCAGATCTCCGCTCGAAGCGGCAAGCATGGGCATTAATATGGCAGAGGACGAAACCGCGATCCGCGCAAATATCGTTTCGCTCGGCGGAAGCGGCGATTACGAAGACCTTACAATGCTCGACCATTCGGCAGACGAAATTCCCACCGAGGAAGCGCGCGTGCTTATCGAAGCGGTTCAGCAACGCTTCGGTAACGAATTTATGCGCTTTTATTGCGGTATTTCCTACCGCCATTGCCTTATCTGGAAGAACTGCCCCGAATTCAACGATTTCTCCCGCCCGCACGATATTATCGGCAGAAGGGTAGGGGACTACCTTCCCGAAAGCGAAAGCTCCCGCCCGATGCGCGAGCTTATGAAGGCATCCTATGAATTTTTGAATAACCACCCGCTTAACCTCGACCGCGAAAAAAGAGGCTTGAAAAAGGCAAACAGCCTTTGGCTCTGGAGCCCCGGCAAAAAGCCCTCGCTCCCCTCGTTTAAAGAAAAAACAGGCTTGAACGGCTCGGTCGTTTGCGCTGTCGATCTTATAAAGGGTATCGGCTTCTGCGCGGGAATGAACGTGCCGAACGTCGAAGGCGCGACAGGCGCGATCGAAACGAACTTTGCAGGCAAGCGCGACAGCGCGATAAACGAGCTCAAAAACGGTGCCGACTTGGTTTATATCCACGTCGAAGCGCCCGACGAAGCGGGACATCAGGGCAAGGTGCAGGAAAAAATAAAGGCTATCGAAAATATCGATAAGCATATTCTTTCGGGCTTGCTCGAATATCTCGAATCGGTTGGCGAGCAGTACCGTATCTTGCTTCTGCCCGACCACCCCACGCCGATAAGCGCGAGAACCCATACCCGCGCCCCCGTTCCGTTCGTAATTTACGGCTCGAACGAGAAGAAGGATAACGGCAATATCTGCTATTCCGAAAAAAGCGGTGCGGCAAGCGGTCTTTACCTCGAACGCGGCGAAATGCTTATGACTTTGCTTTTAGGAGAAAAAATATGAAGCTCAAGCCTTTGAGCGCAGAGGGCTACGTTACCCCGCGCGATTATAACTCTTATTTAAAATTCAATCTTTTAAAGGGAAGATATTATCGTATAAAGGTTATCTGCCTTTTCTTCCTGCTTACCGTGCTCTGCCTTTCGCTTTTGCTTATGGGCTTTGCCTATGGCAATAAAACCCTTTGGATCGCTTCGGGCGCGATCTTGCTTTGTGTTTTTATGTTCTTCTATACGATAAACGTAAACGTAAAGCGCGTCTGCAATAAATCCGCAAAGGTAATAAGAGCAAAGCAAAGGGTGCAGTTCGGCAAAAACGGCTTCGTGTTCGAGCTTCTCTTTAAAAACGAAGAGGAAAACGAATATAACGAAATCTTCTACGACGAAATCGATTATATCTATCTCGCACCGAAGGCGATGTATATCTATATAGAAAAACGCTCGGTGATCGTAGTCCCCAAGCGTAATATCAATATCGCTCCGATCGAAGCGGTCGCCTTTTTAACAAAGTTCGTGCCCGCTCAGAAGCTCGTTATCTGTGTCTGACAAAAGGAAATAAGCCCGTCAATATCCTTCGTGCATTCGCCGCGCGCGACAATGCCTATCCTGCGCTTTATTGCAGAATTCAACTGCTTTTCGCAATAAGCTGAAAATTCGTTGCTTTTTGCCCTTTCCTTGCCGAGATATAAATCGTTATAGCTGTATTCGGTGCGAATGCCGCTGTATTTTACCTGCATAACCGTATAGGGCTTGCCGGTATCGATAACGAATACCTCTTTAAGAATTTCAAACCCGTTGTCCCACAGCGCTTTTCGTAATTCCTCCTGTGCGGACATCGGCTGTAAAGCCAGAAGCGCGCTTTTGCAGATATTGCTTTCGAGCACTATCCGTGCGATCAGCTCTCCGCCCATACCGCAAACGGCGGCGGTGGTGATAGGGTAGCATTCTAGCGATCTAAACCCGTCGGAAAGGATAAAATCCATCCTCACGCCCTGCAAAGCGGCGTTTTCGCGCCCCTTTAAAAGCGGTTGCTCGTTAATATCCGCCGCGATCGCGCTCTTTGCGATCCCGCGCTTGATTATTTCGATAGCGAGAAAAGCGTGGTCGCTTCCGATATCGGCAAATAAATTGTTGTTTTCGGCTTTCAAAAGCCTTGCCGCCGCTTCAAGCCGCGTGCCCATATAGCTCATTATGTAACTCTCCGTTGCAAAGGCGGGAATTAACACCCCGCCCGAAAGTGTGGTTCAGCCTATTTTTTCTTCGACTGCCTGAACAGCCTTTTTTGCCTTGCAGGCAAGCGATTCGGCACAACAGCAATGGGTAACGATAATTTTTGCGGTCGCCCAGCCGAGTATTGCGCCGAGTGCGGTCATTGCGATACAGGTGCAGGCCTTGTTTCCCGCAACTGCTTTCGAAATGTTCATCATGTTCATCACCTCGGTATTATTATTCACCTCGGCGATAAAGTTATACTACCACACATTCAACTTTCTTTCAACCGTTTTTTGCCCGAATATCGTTAAAAATCCAAGAAATTCGGTAAAAACTATTGACAAATCGTAACTTCAAATATATAATGGACAGTGCGCTTCCACGCGTATTTCTTTGCGCGCGTTCTGCGAAAGGGACAAACAATGCTTGATCTTAAAAAACTTCTTGACGGAAGCCTACAAAGTATAGATTTTTCGCTCTCGCTTGACGATTGTTTATTTGTTGACGACGCCCTTTCGGGCAAAGCAAATGCAAGCGGCAGAATAACCAACCATTCGGGACTTATCTTGCTTTCGGGCAGCGTCGTTCCCGAGCTTCAGGTAACCTGTGCGCGTTGCGGCAAGGAATATGTTTATAATACCCCCGTTGCGCTCAATGCAAAAATAACCGATAAGCTCGCCAACGAAGACGAAGACGAATTTATCATAATGCAGGATTTCGCAATCGATATCGAAGATATCGTGCGTACCGCGTTGATTCTGGAGCTCCCCACCCGCTTTCTTTGCAGTGAGGATTGCAAAGGGCTCTGCGTTAAATGCGGCGTCAATCTTAACGAAGGCAGCTGCAGCTGCGAAACCAAAGAGCGCGATTCGCGTTGGGACGTGTTGAAGGATTACTTCGACTAAAGCTTGTAAAAAAAGAAAAATATATAACTATCAAGGAGGATAAAGGCGATGGCAGTACCTAAGAGAAAAGTATCCAAGGCGAGAAGAGATAAGAGAAGATCTTCTGTATGGAAGCTCGACCTCCCCGGAATGACCAAGTGCCCCAAGTGCGGTGAATACATTCTTTCTCACCGTGTTTGCAAGAGCTGCGGTAGCTACGGCGGAAAGGTCGTACTTCAGGTTAAGGATAAAGACTAAGCCCAAAAAGGCTCACGAAATAGCGTGTTGCGCCCGCAACACGCTTTTTTGTAATAAGCAGGTGTGAACAATGGTAAAAATATCTTCGGTCGAGCAGGGCTCTCTCGCTCATAAATGCGGCATAATCGCAAACGATATACTTTTGTCGGTAAACGGCAACGCGATAAACGACGTGCTCGATTACCGCTTCTATATAATGGATAATAAGCTCTCCCTTTTAGTAAAGCGCGGCGAAACCGAGCTCTGCTTTGCTATCGAAAAGGACGAATACGAGGATATAGGGCTCGAATTTTCGACCTATCTTATGGACGAAAAAAAGCGTTGCAGAAATAACTGTATCTTCTGCTTTATCGACCAGAACCCGAAGGGTATGCGTGAAACGATATATTTTAAGGACGATGACGAACGCTTGAGCTTCCTTATGGGTAACTACGTAACGCTTACCAATTTAAAGCAGAGCGATATAGAGCGTATTATAAAAATGCGTATCTCGCCCGTGAATATTTCGGTGCATACCACCGACCCCGAGCTCCGCGTGAAAATGATGAACAACCGCTATGCAGGTGAATGCCTGCGCTTTATCAAAATGCTCGATGAGGGCGGTATCGCGATAAATGCACAGCTTGTTCTCTGCCGCGGCATAAACGACGGCGAATATCTAAAAAAGAGCCTCGACGAGCTTTCGAAGCTTAATAATATCGAAAGCATCGCGCTCGTCCCCTGCGGACTTACGGGGCATAGAGAAGGCTTGTACCCGCTTTTGCCCTATGATAGCGAATCGGCTCGCGCGGTTATCGAAATCGCAAACGAGGCGGGGGATAGGTGCTTAAAGGAAAAGGGCTTAAGGCTCGTTTATCCGTCCGATGAATTTTTCCTGCTTTGCAAGCGTGAAATTCCCGATTCCGATTATTACGAAGGCTTTCCCCAGCTCGAAAACGGTGTCGGAATGATAAGAAGCGACAGCGACGAATTTTCAGAATGTCTTGAAAATATCGGTGAAATAGAGTATAATAGAACCGTAAGCATCGCAACCGGCTTTGCGGCGTATGAATTTATTGAATCGCTTTCCAATCTGGCGATGAATAAATATAAAGCCTTAAGGGTGAACGTTTATCCCATTCGTAACGATTTCTTCGGCGGAAGCGTTACGGTAAGCGGACTTGTCACCGGCGGCGATATAATAAAGCAGCTTAAAGGGGCAGAGCTTGGCGAAGAGCTCCTTATTCCCGAAAATATGCTCCGCGCCGAAGGGGATATGTTTTTGGATAACGTGACTTTAAAAGAGCTCGAAAGCGCACTTTCCGTAAAGGTAAGGGTCGTTGCTCGCGGCGGCTATGAGCTTTGCGAAGCAATAACGGGCAAGCAATGCGAGTTCTGAAGAAAGGACTGAATTAAAATGGCAAAATGCACAGTTGCCGTAGTCGGCAGACCGAACGTCGGCAAAAGCACGTTTTTTAATAAAATAGCGGGCGAGCGTATTTCGATCGTCGAAGATACCCCCGGCGTAACGCGTGACAGAATTTATTGCGACGTTGAATGGAACGGCAGACAAATGCTGTTTATCGATACGGGCGGTATCGAGCCCTCGACCGAAAGCACGATCTTAAAGCAAATGCGCGATCAGGCGCTTATCGCTATCGGCTCGGCAGACGTTATAATTTTTATGACAGAGCTCCATACGGGCGTCACCGCGGCGGACAGAGAAATCGCCTCGATGCTCAAAAAGAGCCGCAAGCCGATAATCGTCGCGGTAAATAAGGTCGATACTGTCGGTGAAGTACCCGCAGGCTTTTATGAATTTTACGAGCTCGGGTTCGAAGACGTTATCGCCGTTTCCTCGGTTCACGGTACCGGTACGGGCGATATTCTCGATACGGTTATCTCCTACCTTCCCGAAGAGGTCGAAAATCCCGAAGAGGAAGGCTCTATCCGTGTTGCCGTTATCGGTAAGCCCAATGCGGGCAAAAGCTCTATAATCAATCGTATCACGGGGGAAGAACGCTCGATCGTTTCGGATATTCCCGGCACCACGCGTGATGCGATCGACAGCTTTGTCGAAAATAAATTCGGTAAATATATCTTTGTCGATACTGCTGGTATCCGCAGAAGCGCAAAGGTTGAAGACAGAATAGAAAAATTTTCGGTTATCCGCGCAAACGCCGCTGTCGAAAAGGCAGACGTCTGTCTTATTATGGTCGATGCGAACGAAGGCGTCACCGCGCAGGATGAACGTATCGCAGGTCTTGCACACAACGCGGGCAAGGCAAGCATTATCGTTATAAATAAATGGGATAGCTTGGAAAAGGATAATTCCTCGGTAAAGAACTTCGAAAAGGACGTTTATACCGCACTCGGCTATATGCGCTATGCGCCCGTTGCCTTCGTTTCGGCAAAAACGGGTCAAAGGGTCGAAAAGCTCTACCCCAAAATCAACGAAATTTACGAAAACGCGAACCGCCGTATCACCACGGGACTTCTTAACGATTTCCTTTCGGATGTAACCGCGCGCGTTCAGCCCCCTTCCGATAAGGGCAGAAGACTTAAAATCTATTATATGACTCAAACGGGTGTAACTCCGCCCACGTTTGTGCTCTTCTGTAACGATGCAGAACTCTTCCACTTTTCTTATCAGCGCTATATCGAAAACTGCTTAAGAGAAGCGTTTGATTTTTCGGGCACACCCATACGCCTCGTAATCAAGCAAAAGGGCGAAAACCCCAAAACAATATAAAGGAGTAGCAATAATGGTATATCTGTATAATCTGTTTCCTCAGATGTTCGGCTTAATGGTAAAATGGGCAGAAACTATCGCAAGCACAACCGCAAGCAATATCGTGCTTGTAACCGCTTGGGTGCTTTGCGCGGCGGCGGCTTATCTGCTCGGCTCGCTCAATTCTGCGATTATCGTTTCGAAATATAAGTTCGGGCAGGATATACGCAATTTCGGAAGCGGCAACGCAGGACTTACCAATATGCACCGTGTTTACGGCAAGGACGGCGCGATACTCACCCTCTGCGGCGACATCGGCAAGCAGGTCGTTTCGGTGCTGCTCGGCGTGCTCCTTTTGGGTCAAACGGGCGCATACCTTGCGGGCGCGTTCTGTATGATCGGCCATATTTTCCCCGTGTTCTATAAATTCAAGGGCGGCAAGGGCGTGCTCACCGCCGCTACGATGATTTTGCTTATCGACCCGATGATATTCGCAGTGCTCTTCTGCATTTTCGCGCTCGTACTGCTTATCACCCGCTACGTTTCGCTTTCCTCTGTGATTGCGGCGCTTATGT
>JAZTXJ010000074.1:0-2744 GCA_045636285.1 Eubacteriales bacterium | reverse complement strand
CGCTCGAGCGGACCGTCGGGGACGCCGGTCCCTACATATTCGCGATGATATTTCTCGATTAAATATGTTGCATTTATTATAATCGTTGCTCCCCGCGGACCGTCGGGGACTTGGTAAACCCCAAAAATTCGTTCCTCATTTTCGGGGACCCCTCGGTCCCTACATTCTCGTCGTTACTCAAACACAAACCCAAAGCTTTAACATTAAAGGCTCCCCTTAGTAAGGGGAGCTGGCACCGTAGGTGACTGAGGGGATTGCATATTTACATTATTGTTGTTACTTCTCGGACAGCCCCTCCGTCACGCACGAGGTCGTGCGCGACACCTCCCCTTACACAGGGGAGGCTTCAATGTTAATAAATTCCCCATCATTGCCGAAGGCACATCATTGCCGAAGGCGAATATAACTCGCCGAAGGCGAATATAACTGCGAAGCAATATAACTGCGAAGCAATATAACTCGCGAAGCAATATAACTGCGACGCTCGCGTCGCCTGCCCGCAAGGGCACCTTTCCCCTCTTGACAGTTCGTGTTTTGCGGTATATACTAAAAAAAGCAACCGACAAAAAGGGGTAAAATATGAAATTAAGAGCGGTATTACTGATTATGACAACACTTTCGATTATTCTTTCCGCGTGCGGCGGCGCGCCCGAAGCTTCTCTGCCCGAAGGCTCGCAAGCGGTAAGCGAATCGCCCGCGCAACCGAGCGGCGACACCGTTTTGCGCTTTATCGTCACCTCGGACAACCACGTTGCCGACACGACGGGCATCACGGCGGCACGACTTAAAAAGCTATTCTCCACGGCTTACGCCTATGCCGACAAGCAGGAATATTCCAAAATCGACGCGTTCGTTTGCGTCGGTGACATGACTAACAACGGGTTCGAAAACGAATGCCGCGCGTGGAAGTCGGTCGTCGATTCCTGCATCCGCCCCGAAACGCAGATCTTCACCGTTATGGGCAACCACGAATTCTACGGCAACGGCACCGACGCGGGCTACACCGCGGTTATCGACAGCGAGCTCAACAAGCACCTCGTTATCAACGGCTACCACTTTATCGGCGTTTCGACCTACAAGGAGGGCGACTATTCCCAAAGCCTTGAATGGTTGAAGGACACCTTGAAGCAGGCGCACGCCGACGGCAAGGAAAAGCCGATTTTCACCTTCCAGCACCACCATATCAAAAACACCGTATATACAAGCGCGGAATGGCACGCGGTACAATCGACACAGCTCAATTCGCTCTACTCGAAATACAGCAACGTCGTGAACTTTTCGGGCCACTCGCACGCGCCGATAAACAACCCCGCAAGCTGTTACCAGAAGGATTACACCCTTTTCGGAACAGGCACGCTCGCCTATTTCGAAATGGCGTCGGGCATGACCTACGGCACTATCCCCCCGAACGCCGATTCCGCGGCGCAGTATTATATCGTCGAGGTTACCGAAGGCAACTCCCTGCGCGTGCTTCCCTTTAACCTGCTTACCGAGGATTTCTTCAAAACGCCCGACGGAAGCAGACAGTTAGTTTACGAAATCCCAAGCGTGACCGATAAATCGACTTGGCTCTATACCGATGCGCGCAGAGCCGAAGCCGCTGCCCCCGCGTTCAAGCAGGGCGATAAGCCCGAAATGAGCAACGTCACCCACTTCGGCGCGGAAATAAGCATCCCCCAAGCGAGCGACGACGATTGCGTTTACAGCTACAATATCGTTTGCAAAAGCGAAAGCGGCAAGGAAACGCAGTTTAACTATTTTTCGGAATACTATTTCGAACCGATCCCCCAAAAGCTCACCTTTAAGCTTTCGGGTCTTGCTTCGGGCACGAAATATACGGTAAGCGTTTACCCTGTCGACGTGTTCGGCAAAAAGGGCGAACCGATAACCGCCGAATTCACGACCGAGCAATATTTTGCAGGCGATTACTCCTCGGAAAACGACGTTAACTTTGTCGGCACCTTCACGAATTTCGATAACCACACCACCACGCCTACCGTATCATCGGGCAACCTCGCTTACGGCGGCACGGTCAACGGCGATATATACGTCGGCACCTGGAACTCCTTGACGCACGACCCGAACAGCCATTTTGCGCTTGCCGAAAACGGCTATAACGGCTCTGCCGCGCTCAAGGTCTGGAGCGACAGCCGCGATAATCAGGGCTTGTATATCTTCGGCACAGAAAGCAACAAAAATACGCTTTCCTTCCCCAGCGTGCGCTATCTGCGCGTTTGGGTGGACTTTAGCGATATAGAATTCCGCAAGGCGAACTTCGGGCTCGTTGCACCCAACGGCGACCTCTATACCACCGATGAAAGCGATTACGTTGCCGACCTCGAATATTACTATCTTCCCGAGGGCGAAACCGAATGGCAACGCTTCGTTCACGGCGCAGACGGCTGCTTCGGCGTGGAACAGCAAACGAGCGTCAAGGGCTTTAAGGGCTGGATGGCGTTTCCCGTCGAGGATTTCACCTATCGTTACGGCACAGGCGCGGGCTCGGGCGGCGCAGGCGAGGCTTATCCCTATAACGAAATCGCGGGCGTTTATATGTTTTGGAATTACTCCGCCGATACGGCAAGCGGTACGCCCTTCCTCCTCGACGAAATCGCCCTCGTCGACGATTATACCGCTTTCGATGAATATACAAAGTAAACTTTTGCGCGATTGAATATCCGCGTCCCCCCTCGCGTTTTTTCCACCCGCGTTCCTTCCCCTCGCGTTCCTTCCAAGTCGGAGGC
>JAZTXJ010000073.1:0-45719 GCA_045636285.1 Eubacteriales bacterium | reverse complement strand
GTTATGGACGGCGACCTTGACGGATTTATCAACGAATATTTAAAAATGAATTGCAACAAATAACAACATACGGAGGTACTATTATGAAAAAACTCAGACCTATTTTGGGAATCTCGCTTCTCGTTCAATCGGCTACATTTTTTGTGCTCTGCCTTTTGAATTTTGAAAAGAAGAAGAGTCTTGCAAAGGCATTCGGAATTTTCGGCGCTATCGGCGGCATTGCAGGTACTATCCTTCTTTATAACGAATACAAGGCTCGCAAGGCAATAAACGAAGCCGAAGAAGATTATTTCGAAGAATTTGATGAATTCGACGAATTCGATGAATTTGACGACGAAATCACCGAAGACGAAATCAACTGCACCTTCGAAAACGGCGAAGCTTAAACACAGTAATCCAATTTTTGAGAATCGGCAATAGCCGA
The DNA here is from genome assembly GCA_045636285.1 of Eubacteriales bacterium. Classification (GTDB taxonomy): domain Bacteria; phylum Bacillota; class Clostridia; order Oscillospirales; family CAG-382; genus Coliplasma. The sequence continues at coordinate 45,295 of JAZTXJ010000073.1, read as the reverse complement.
TTCTCTTCTTTCGATAAAACAAAGGAAGGATGATTTTTATGGCAAAGGGCGCACTTTCGGTCGATACCGAGCACCTGTTCCCTATTATAAAAAAATGGCTTTATTCCGAAAAGGATATTTTTATCCGCGAGGTTGTTTCCAACGCCTGCGATGCTATTACAAAGCACAAGCGTCTTATTTCGCTCGGTGAAGCGGAGGACGATAACTGCAATTACCGTATTACCATTACCGCCGACAAGAACGAACGCACTATTACCGTTCGTGATAACGGTATCGGTATGAATTCCGAAGAGGTAGACAGATACATCAACAACATTGCCCTTTCGGGCGCGGTCGAATTCATAGCGAAATACGAAGGCGAAGCAAGCAGCGGAATTATCGGTCACTTCGGCTTGGGCTTTTATTCGATGTTTATCGTTGCCGAAAAGGTAGAAATGTTCACTCGCTCTTATAAGGGCGGCGAAGGCGTTCATTGGATATGCGACGCGAACGGAAGCTTTGAAAGCGAAGTCTGCGAGCGCGCGGAGCACGGCACGGAAATTATAATGCACGTTTCGGACGAGGAGCTTGCTTATCTCGACAACGAAAAGCTCAAAACCGTTCTCGAGCGTTACTGTGCTTTTATGCCCTACGATATTGTCATTACCAACGGCGATGAAGAAGCCGTTGTAAACGACACTAATCCCCTTTGGCAGCGCAACCCCAACGAAATAACCGACGAGCAATACAACGAATTTTACAAAAAGGTGTTCAACGATTTCGAAGATCCCTTGTTCAAGCTTCATATCGTTGCCGATTATCCGCTCAACTTCAAAGGCGTGCTTTTTATCCCGAGAAGAAAAAGCGGCTACGATTCGACAGAAAGCGAAATTAAGCTGTTCTACAATTCCGTTTTCGTTGCAGACAATATCAAGGGCGCCTGCCCCGAGCATTTGGTGAACTTCCGCGGTATTCTCGATTGCCCAGAGCTCCCGCTCAACGTTTCGCGCAGTTATCTGCAGAACGATGCATACGTTCGCAAGGTTGCCGCGCATATTTCCAAAAAGGTTGCCGATAAGCTCAATTCGATGTTCAACAACGACAGAGAAGCGCTCGAAAAGAACTGGAACGATATGAAGGCTTATTTCGAATACGCCTGCATACGCGATGAAAAGTTCGGCGACAGAGCAAGAAACAGCATTCTTTTCGAAAAGGCAGAAGGCGGATTCGCAACCGTTAACGAATACCTCGAAGGCAAGGACGAGGGTACCGTTTACTACACAAGCGACAAAGAAGGTCAGAGCTATTATCTCGGCTTGTTTGCCGAAAAGGGCAAATCGGTGCTTGTGCTCGACAGCATTATCGACAACAGCTTTGCACAGTATTTTGAAAGCAAGAACGAAAAAATCAAATTCCGCAGAGTCGATTCCGGTTTTGAAGAAAACGAAGCTGGTGCAAACGAAGCGCTTGCCGAAATATTCAAAAAGGCAGTGGGACGCGAGGATATCGAAATCACCTTCGTATCGCTCGGCGCAGACGGCGCGGCTGCTCTTATTTCTCTTCCCGAGGAAGGCAGACGCTTTGCCGATATGATGAGAATGTATAGTATGAACAACGGCAACGAAGCGTTTAAAATGCTCAACAGCGAAGCGCTTGCCGTTAACATCGACAATCCTATTGTCAAAAAGCTCGAAAACGGCTCTTTTGAAAACGCAGAAGAGCTCGCAAAGCACATTTATCTTTCAGCTGTTCTTCTTTCGAGAACGCTTACCGCAGAAGAAGCAAAAGAGCTTGTGCGTTTGAATAACAAATTGCTTTAAGCACTAAATCACGCTTGGACGATTCACTACGGTGATAAATCGCCCAAGCGTTTTTTGTCACCGTTTTGCCGTGAGTGCAATATACTTTTAGAGGGAACATTAAGTCTTTCCCCGAAAGGAGAAATGTTTGCCGATGGCAACAATAATCACAAACCGCGCCACCGTAAATTACAGATACGGAACGGTTGAAGCATCTGCGGTTTCGAACGTTACGAGCACGGTGCTCAACGGATTGCTCGATATTCAAAAATCATCGCTTACGGAGCAATACAGAATCGGTCAGGAAGTAACTTATATCATAACACTTACGAACAACGGCGATTCTGCCTTGAACGATATTACGGTGATCGATAATCTCGGCACATTCAGCGTTAACGGCAGCAGCGTTACTCCGTTAACGTATATCGGCACCGCACGATTATTCATTAACGGAGCGTTCGATTCGGTTTTAACACCGACTGTCGGCGCGATGAGCATTGTATTTAACGTAGAGCGCTTACCTGCAGGCGCGAATGCGCAAATAATTTATATTGCGCGCGTAAACCGCTATGCAGACATCACGTCGGGTGCGACGATAACAAACACCGCAACCGCAGATAACGATTGCGATTGCCCCTGCGACGAGCCGACAAGCGACAGCTATACGATTACGGCGGAGGAGTTTGCGGATTTAAGAATCGTAAAATCCGTTTGCCCCAATCCCGTTGTGTGCGGCGGCGAGCTCCGTTACGTGATAGACCTTTACAATTACGGGAACATTGCCGCAACAGACGTAGTTCTGACCGACACCTTCGAGCCTGCGCTTGCAGATATTTCGTTGACGGTAGACGGCGTGCTTATTCCCGAAACCGATTACAGCTATATCGCAGGAAAGCTCACGTTGCCCAACAGCGCAGGAGATGAAATAACCGTTCCTGCGGCAGAGTTTGTACGCAATGCGATGACAGGCGCGATCGAAGCTGTCCCCGGGCATATACAGATAATCGTACGCGGAACCGTTTAAAAACTTTTTTTATAAAAATGAACGTTTTTTGCAACGTAAAGCCGCTTTATAAAAAGTGTACTTGCGATGGATAACCATATACTTTACGCTTGTTCTCACTTCCTTTATGCGAGCGAGAAAAAACCTCCTATGGTAGTTCTTTCATTCTACCATAGGAGGTGCTTTTTACTATTGTCCGTTTTTAATGGCTTGTTCGATATTCGGTTGGCTTTTTATTATTATTATTTTCGGTTCATATCGAGGTTGATGTAGTATTCCCTGCCGTCGTAAAGATATATTTCGGTTGGGGAATAATCGAATCCCTGTATTGATTTATCGGGCCAGATACTTGTTGCGGAGCTTTTGTTTTCGGTCCAATCCTCTTCTTTTCCGTTTTTGAACAGCTTGAGGTTCGAAGCGTGGAGCTTACGCAGGTACAAGCCTTTATCGCTATTTGCAAGTGTGATTTCAACCCAATCCTCACTCGGATCACCTGACGAATCGAGCTTTGTATTCGGGGGATAATCGAGTGCGGTATTGAAAAGAAAGGCGGTGTTGCTTCCGTTTGCTTTTGCTCCCTTTACCTCTACCCTTACAGAATCCTTGAAATTGCCGTTAAGGCTTTCGACCGTAAGAGTAGCGTAATTATCGGCGGTGATTGTCATTGTCATTCTGTATGTGCCGTTTTTGGGAAGCTTTTTGCCCGATTCATACCAGCTGCTGGTGTGCTCGTTAAGCGTTTCGTATATGTTGTAAAACAGATGCCAGCCGCCGCTTACACCCGACCAGCAAAGTCCGACGTCAACACAGTTAACCCAATAGTTGCCCTCGTATACGTCGATACCGAGAAAGCTGTATCCGTTTATAAAACGGCCGTCGGGAAGACGGGTATTGATTTCCATATCGGCAAGGTTTAAATCGACCGATGCGCCGTTATAGCCTTTATTCGAATAAACGGCAAAAGCGGGCCCGTCGGTATCGCCCATTTTTCCTTTGTTTTTATAATCGAGCGTTCTGATTATTTTACTCGCGTTTGCCAAAGGATCGAAGCTGTTTTCCGAGCCTTGCGAAGATTCGGCAATGGATTCTTCGGCAGAGCTGTTATCTGAAATTTCCGCGCCTTCGTTACAAGAGGAAAAAAGGAATATCAACAGCAAACTAAGAAAAAGAGAAAGCGTTTTCTTCATTTCAATCACCGACAATTAAAGCTTTGATTTTTCGTATGCTTCGACAAGATAGGTTATTACTGCTTTTCGGGTTACGATACCGATAAACACTCCCCTATCGTCGACAACCGGAACAAAGTTCTGTTCGGCAACACGGTTAAAAAGCTGTTCCACCGTGCAGGTAACGCTAACGGCGGGATTCCAGCCCTCGCGTACAATATCCTTTATGCAAACCTTTTCGTGCTCGCGCATATCGCTTCCGCCGTTGTTCAGCATACTGCGAAGCAGGTCGCCCTCGGTTACGGTGCCGACGTAAACCCCGTCGGGTGCGATAACCGGAATAGCGCGGTATTTATGATATGTCATTTTTTCGAAACCGTTACGCACCGTGGATACAGAATCGATATATGCCACGTTGCTTTTCGGTGTGAGAAACCGCATTATGTTCATTTTGGTTCTCCTGTTTATATTTTAAACTCCATGTGACGAGTGCGGGTGGTAAAGCCGTATTTTTCATAGAATTCAACAGCGCTTTCGTTGAATTCCCAAACGTTAAGCATCAAAAGAGCACAGCCCTTTTGCGATGCATATTCACGCGCTTTGTCGATCAGCATTCTACCGACGCCGCAACGGCGCACTTCGGGATCGACGCAGAGGTCGTCGATATACAGCGTAAGTCCATTACCTTCTTTGATAATATCACAAAAAACGTATCCGATAACCTTGCCGTCCTGCTCTGCGACGAAAACGCCGTTTTCTTCTTTCGAAAGGCGTTCGTGCACCTCTTTGGATGTATATTTGCTTGTGAGATTCGGAAACATATCCGGTCTGCCGTTTTTATGAAGCTCTGCGATTATGCAGAGAAGACGGTAAACCGATTCCGTATCGTTAGGATTTGAATTTCTGATTAATGGTTTGTTCATTTTCTTTTATAGGTGCAGAAGCGGAATACCATTTCTGCTTCGGTATCTGTTTCGGGGTTGGTTTTTTGTTCTTCGCCGTATTCGGTCAATTCCCATTCTTCCGATTTATCGAGGTTCGGGAAAAACGCATCGCTTTCGAATTCCTTTTCGAACTTCGTAACGTACGCGGTATCGCAATACGGCAAAAGCTGTTCGTAAACGGTTGCGCCGCCTATTGCGAAAACCTTATCGGTATCGTATTTTTTGATTTCCTGTAAAAGCGATTCGATAGAATCGACAACGATCGCACCCTCGGGCGCATAATCCTTCCTGCGCGAAAGCACGATATTTACCCTATCCTTTAGCACCCTGCCGCCCGGAAAGGTCGCAAGAGTTTTCGAGCCGAGTATAACGACATTGCCTTTTGTCAGGCTTTGAAAATAACGCAAATCTGCACGAACGCGCGCCAAAAGCTCGCCCTTGTATCCGATACCCCAATTTTTATCTACTGCTACAACAAGCTTCATTTTTTCACCTAAACCGCTATCGGAAATTTACCTATCTTTTCGCCGTGAACGTAGTTTTCGACAGTAAAGCTTTCGGGAGTGAAGGAATAAAAGTCGGTAACCGAAGGATCGAGAGTAACCTTGGGTGCTTCGAACTGTTCGCGGGTGATAATTTCCTTTACTATCGGGATATGTCTGTCGTAAATGTGTGCATCGGCAATAACGTGCACCAATTCACCTGCCTGCAAGCCTGAAGCCTGTGCAAGCATCATCACGAGCGCGGCATACTGTGCAACGTTCCATGCGTTTGCGGCAAGCATATCCTGCGAACGCTGATTAAGTATCGCGCAGAGCTTTCCTTCGACAACGTTGAAGGTCATCGAATACGCGCAGGGATAAAGCGCCATTTCGGAAAGATCTTGGAAGTTATACATATTTGTCATAATACGGCGCGAGCAGGGGTTGTTTTTAAGGTCGTAAAGAACGCGGTCGACCATATCGAATTCGCCCTCGCGGTATTTATGCTTAACACCCATCTGGTAGCCGTACGCTTTGCCGATAGAGCCGCTTTCGTCTGCCCACGCGTCCCAGATTTTGCTGTTGAGGTCGTTTACGTTATTGGATTTCTTTTGCCATATCCAAAGTATTTCATCAACCGCTTTTGTGAACGAAATAGGACGGATAGTGAGAAGCGGAAATTCTTTTGAAAGGTCGTAACGGTTTACAACACCGAACTTTTTGATCGTATATGCGGGAGTGCCGTCTTCCCAGCGGGGACGTACCCGTTCATCGAACACGGGAGTGCCGTTTTCGATAATATCCAAACAGGTCGCAACAAATGCTTTATCTGCAGAGCTCATTTTCCATCTCCTAAACATTTATATTTCTATAATATAATAATAACATTCCTGCAACGCTTTGTCAAGCAAGTTGACCGTTTGACAAATATAAACTTTTTTGTTAGAATTAATACACAATCTTCAAAAAGGAGAGATTATATGCTTGGTGCTATTATAGGCGACGTTGCAGGCTCGCAGTATGAATTCGGTTCCGACAAAACGAAGGATTTTATGCTTTTCGTAAGAGGCTGTCGGCCCACCGACGACAGCGTTCTTACAATCGCTGTCGGAAATGCCTGTGCAGAGGCGAATTGCTACGAGGAATACGAATTCAAAAAGACGCTTTGCGAAAAAATGCGCGAAATCGGAAGGCTTTACCCCGATGCAGGCTACGGCAGACTGTTTTACGAATGGCTTTTTGATGATGACGGACAGCCCTACGGCGGCTTCACGAACGGTTCCGCGATGAGAGTTTCTCCGACCGCGTGGGCGGTAGAGAGCTTGGAGGACGTTGAACGTTTGGCGAAATGGAGTGCCGAAATCACTCACAATCATCCCGACGGAATTAAAGGCGCACAAGCGGTTGCGGCGGCTGTTTTTCTTGCAAGAACAGGTAGCGGCAAAGAGGAAATACGGGAATATATCGAAAGCAGATATTATTTCTTGAACTTTACGGTAGACGAAATACGCGAAGGCTATTCGCACGATATGACCTGCGAAGGCAGTGTTCCGCAGGCGATAGTCTGCTTTTTGGATTCCACAGATTACGAGGATTCGATTCGTAATGCAATTTCCCTGGGCGGCGACGGCGACACCCAAGCGGCGATTGCAGGTGCTATCGCAGAAGCATTTTACGGCATACCCGAAGAGCTTCAGGAAGAGGTTTTCGAATATATCGACGAAACGCTACGCGACTATTACTTCGCCTACGCGGATATTTTATACAACAGGTGAAAAATGAAGATTATATTTCTCGATATAGACGGTGTTCTTAATTCGTTCAAATACGATCTGCACAGAAGCGAGCACGACGGAAATATAGACAAAACCCGTTTGCCGATTTTAAAAAGAGTCATAGACGCAACGGGAGCCCTTATCGTTTTATCGAGCAGCTGGCGAAAGCATTGGGAAAATGAAGATAATTTCGACCCTATCGGTGCCGAAATAGATGCAGTTTTCGAAAGCTTAGAGCTATATATCTATGATAAAACGCCTATTTTGTCTTCTGCGAGCAGAAAGCAGGAAATAGAGCAGTGGCTCTTATCCCACAAGGACGAGGTCGAGGCGTTCGTTATTATCGACGATATATTCGGCGGTTGGGACGAGCTATCACCGTATGTTATAAAAACAAGCGCTTACGTCGGCTACGGGCTTATGGACTGCCACGCCGAAAAGGCGATCGAAATTTTAAACCGTACAGATTAACGCAAAACGGCGGTTGGTATGATTCTCTTAACCGAGTATCCTGCCAATCGCCGTAGCTTTTTATTTTTACTTTTTAATTTTCAACTCCAAAACGGTTACGCCCAAATCGCCTTCACCGTATCTGCCCGAGCGGAAACGCTATACAATTTTTGATTTGGCATTGAAATGTTCATGCTAAAATTCATCGTATATGCGTCAATATACTATTCGACTGCATAAACTCAATACCGATTACCGCTTATTTCTTTTAATTCCTTTAGTGCCTTTTTGATTTCTTTACGATTACGGCGGAATGACCTGCTTTTTTCCTTCTCTCTCTTTAAAACATTATCTTTCCTTATTCTCTCGCGTTCTGCATTTCCGCTTTCTTCAAGTACCTTTTTGAAGATGTTTTCCTCTTATAAAAAACACATTCTTATGAAACAGATTGGAGCTTATCAAACAGGTTTTCCAAGCGTTTTTTAACACTTTCCTCGGATGCGACACTTTCCCATAGACGTTTATTCAAGTACGCCTCCGACATTTGTATCGGCCGATTAAGCTCATTTTCAATAATCGGCAAAAGCAAGTTGCTTGTCTTTGCGATCAACTCGTCGTTTCTGATTTTTGCAGCAGTATCGTAAAGCTTTTCTGCGCGAAGCAATACAGAAATCGAGTCGAGCTCTTTTGCATTATCCGCAAAATACGACAACATAAATTCTAAAGCAGAAGGATCGTTTAGCATAACAGCTAAATTGCCGAGATTCTGAAAGTTAAAAGTTTTGGTGGCTTCATCAACCTCGCCGGGAGCGGCCGACAGCACATTTATTGCTTCTTGTTTTAACTCTTCATTAAAAGCTCGCGATGCTGCTTCCCATTTTGGCGCAAAGTGCGCTTCATATTTAGCCATTAGATCTTTACAATAATGCAAACTTGTAATGTTATCATAGTTTTCTATTAAATAATCGATCAAACCAAATAAGTCAACGTTTTCGCTCGGCTCCATATTGTTTTCGGCTGTCATTATTTGCGTTAGTTTAAAGATTGCCCCATCACCAAGATATCGAATTGTAATATCGGGCGACTCATCATATCGACCTTTTGACAGCGAGAACATATAAATTGTATTAGAGTAAACTATTATGTTCTTTCTCGCTGTGACGCACTTATATCCCATCTTTTTGAAATAGCGCATCTTCCTTTTGATTTGTATTATTTCCTTGAAAGTGAATTCCACACTCATCCTCCTATAATTTGATCATTCTCTTTTGTGATATTTTTCTGTCAAGAAATATATTTCTCAACCTCGGCTATGGCTTCGGGATTTTGGATTATTAAAATGTTTTTATCGTTCCAATAATCTTTGTATTCCATTCCTTCGTAAAGCTCCATATCTCGATAGAGAACGAGGCATTCGCTTGTTCGATCAAATACACTTGTGTTCACATTGGCATATATAAAAGTAATCTTATGAAATACGTGTGAATATTCGATATATCTATATTCTCTTATTCTTTTGTTGAAAACGCTGTATAGCGTTATGCCATCTTTCGCAATGCAAATTTTTCTGCACATCCGAAATTCAAAATGCAGAAAAGAGACAGCTGTCAAAAAAATCAAAGAAACGGCTATTATAAGGAATACGGAAAATATGGGTGTTCCATATGTAAAAAAGAAGCCAATCATAATCATAAATATAATTATTGCAAGACCAATGCACTGGCTCACAATATGGTCTTTGATTTTTTTCTCATCATATAATAATTTCAATTTTTAAATGTCTCCTTTCAATATCGTGTTCAACATAAAGTTCGTTTCGAGCGGGTCTTTGACTATGAATAAGATTCTTTGCCTCGTCAGTATAGAACAAATGAGTTTGCGATATATCAATTACAATTTCTGACGATATAGCATTCGAAATATTTCCAACATCCGCTCGGGCAAACCCTATTATACTGCCCGATGCATCGTATAAATAGGTCAGCTTCGAAGTCGTTATAGTTCATAAGGCGAAGTGTTAGTGCTTCGACTTATTTAAAATTGCTTTTCTTTTGTGATGTTTTTCTGTCAAGAGATATATTTCTCAACCTCGGCTATGGCTTCGGGATTTTGGATAAAAAGAATGTTCTTGTCGTTCCAATAACTCCGATATTCCATACCCTCGTAAAGTTCCATATCTCGATACAAAACAATGGTCTCTTTATAAACGTCCTCTCTACTGCATCGCGTGTATACCGGCCCGGGCTCTTCTATGGCAATAATGCGTTTTGCACTTTTATACTCGCTAAATAAGTATTTGTGATAAAGTTTGCCGCCACTCGTATATAGGGTTATACCATCGTTTTCTATTAAAATTTTTCTAGCATGCTTTCTCCACATATGAATTGATAGCAACACAGTTGATATCCATAAACAGAAAAGTGTTAGCGAGGAAATCTTACATATTCTACTCCATTCAACGTCATCTACAAAAAAGCTAAGCACAAGGCAAACCAAGCCCAGAACAAACGAAATAATGCGCGGATATTTATTATTCGTTATAAAATCCTCTCTCGTTTTTTCGTCAAATAAATATCTTAAAATCATAAAAATCAAGATCTCCTGAAATATATTCAAATCCAATATTAACAAGCTTTGAATAACAACGAATGGGCTTACCTCGATAAAGCATCTCCATTTGCACAATACCTATGCAACTATCAATGGTAGAAATAGCTAAAGTTCTTTTCTTTTGTGATGTTTTTCTGTCAAGAGATATATTTCTCAACCTCGGCTATGGCTTCAGGGTTTTGGATTATTAAAATGTTTTTATCGTTCCAATAACTCCGATATTCCATACCCTCGTAAAGTTCCATATCTCGATAGAGAACGAGGCATTCTTTGTGAAAGGACTCGATTTTGTTGTTGCTTCCGCCAGCGTAGTCCAGCTTTATAATATGTCTTTTTACGTTATGTTCATTATACTTATAACAATGAAATACTTTTTCTTTGACTGTATATAATGTAACACCTTGCTCGTCGACAGTGATTTTTCTTCCGTATCTTTTATATCCGCGAATAGCCGTTACAAAAAGAAGAATAAAGGGTAAAAACAGCAAACAAGAAAATGCTAACATATATCTGTTAGAAAAACCGCAAATAAACAAGCCTATGCTTGCTATCAAAAACAGAAGCGAAAAAATTAACGGACCCTTCACATATCCAAATATTTTGTCTTTTTCAAATAAATATCTTAACGTCATATAAATTTTCACCATTTTCTGCATTTATTTGTTTTGATAAGTAATATTACAATCCTTATCTGCAATTAATTTGAATAGTGTGTCGTTCATTTTTATATTGCGATTGCATTGCACCGCATTTATTATACTGTTTTACTAGTTCATTTTCAAGTATTATTGCGAGAGTTTGGCAGGTTTTCAACGTTTTTATGACAAAAAGGTTTTCCGATGTAGCGGAAAACCTTTTTTGATTTACTTTTTAATTTTCAACTCCAGAACGGTTACGCCCAAATCGCCTTCGCCGTATCTGCCCGAGCGGAAGGTGCGGATGCGTGCTTTATCCTGACGGAAGAACTGCCAGAGCGCCGCGCGGAGTGCGCCGGTTCCTTTGCCGTGGATTACGTATACCGTTTCGTGACCTGCAAGAATCGCGTCGTCGAGATAGCGGTCGATTATAAACCAAGCGTCATCGCCCGTGTTGCCGCGAACGTCAATTTCATTCTTAACGCCCGAAACACTATGCGTATATTGAGCTCTTCCCTTTTCCTTTTTCTGCTTTTCGACAGCGGCGGCGTTTGCAAGCAAGCGGATATTTTTGATATTGGTTTTGGTTTCAAGCCTGCCCATTGCACAGAACACGGTATCGCCCGAAATGCTCTTTACAACCGCTTCCTTACCGATATCGGCAAGAAGAACCTTATCGCCGATTTGAAGCGGGCGCGGGAGGGTATAGTTTTCTTCTTCCACTTCGAATTCTTCGATGTTGGAAATTTGAGCAGACGTATCTTTAAGATTTTGGCGGACTGCCTTGCGTGCTTCCTCGATACGTGCGAGCTCCAAGCGTTTCGCATCGGCTTTTTTGAGCTCGTTGAGCTCTTCGAAGACCTGATTACTTGTTTTCTTCGCGGCATCGAGAATGCGCTGTGCCTGTGCGCGTGCACGGTCGAGCTCGGCTTCGGCACGGTCCTTTAATTCCCTTGCTTCGCGTTCAGCTTGTTCGCGTATTTTAAGCGCTTCGGCGCGTGCGCGTTCGGATTCCGAGCGTTCCTTACGAAGATCCTGCTCGGTTTCCTCCAAGCGAACGATAACGTCTTCGAAGCGGATATTATCGTCGGCAAGCAATTCCTTTGCGCGTGCGATAACGCTTTCGTCCATACCCAAGCGAAGCGAGATTTCGAACGCGTTACTTCTGCCGGGGATACCCGTTATCAAGCGGTAAGTGGGCTTGAGCGTTGCCAGATCGAATTCGCAGGAAGCGTTGAGCACGCCTTCGGTATCGAGCGCATAAATCTTTATTTCGGAATAGTGGGTGGTTGCCGCGACGATCGCACCCGAAGCGCGAACACGCTCGAGTATGGCGATTGCGAGCGATGCGCCTTCTGTCGGGTCGGTGCCCGCGCCAAGCTCATCGAACAGTACGAGCGTACCCTTGCCGCATTCTTTTAAAATCGAAACCACGTTTACCATGTGCGACGAGAAGGTGGAAAGCGATTGTTCGATGCTTTGTTCATCGCCGATATCGGCAAGAACGCCGTTGAAAACGGGGAGCGCGCTACCGTCATCGGCAGGAATATAGAGCCCGCTTTGCGCCATCATCGAAAGCAAGCCGAGTGTTATGAGCGTAACGGTTTTACCGCCCGTATTCGGTCCGGTAATAATAAGCGCGTTATCTTTTTCGCCGAATTCGACAGAAATCGGAACGACCTTGCTTTTGGGAATAAGGGGGTGGCGTGCGCGGACAAGTCTTATCGATTTTGCATCGGTTTTCGGGCGTATACCCGAAATATCCGAGGAATAGGAAGCGCGGGCAAAAATAACGTCCAAGTCGGTCATCGCTTTGAAGTCTACACGAATTACGTTTGCGACGGAAGCGACTTTAGCCGAAAGGTCGTAAAGGATTTTTTCTATTTCCTCGGTTTCTCTGCCCTTCAGCTCGCGGAGCTTATTGTTCGCTTCGATAACCGCCATCGGTTCAATAAACAGAGTTTGCCCCGATGCAGACGAATCGTGCACCAAGCCCTTTATTTCATTTTTATGCTCGGAGCGCACGGGGATAACGTATCTGCCCGAACGGATTGTTACAACAGCATCGCGCAGGTATTTTGAATTTTCGCCTGTGGTAAGGTTCGCAAGGATCGTACGCACGTTATCCTCGGCACGGCGGATATCGCGGCGGATACGGTAAAGCTCGGGCGATGCATCGTCGGCTATCGTATCCTCGCCGATTATCTTCATATCGATTTCTTCGGCAAGAGCGCGCGATTCGGTGAGTGTGGAAAAATAGGGATAAAGCGCGGGAAGCTCCTTACCCTCGGGATATTTTTTGACATAGCTTACCGCACGGAGCATTGAAGCGACGTTCAAAAGCTCTATCGGGGTGAGCATTGCGCCCTTTTCTGCGCGGTCGGCGGAGTCGATAACTCCTTCGGGGGCAGAAAAAGTCGGCTTGCCCTTTAAAACAAGCAGGTCGAGCGCTTGTTCGGTTTCATCGAGCAAGCGGTTTATTTTTACCGCATCGGTTTCGGGAACGGTTTCCGAAAGGGTTTTCTTTGCGGGAGAAGTTGTCGCAAAGGATGCGGCGTAATTGATTATTTTATCGTATTCAAGTATTGTTTTTGCTTTATTAAAGCCTTTCATTGAAGTTCCTCACAATGTTTGTAAAACGAGAGCGTTTTGAATCCCCGTTCGGCACGCACAAGCATAAAGCGTTCTGCGACAGATGCAAGCAGGGCTTGCTCCTTTTCGCCGATACGGAACGAAAGAAAACGCGAAAGATCGCTTTCGACAATATGATTTATCGCTTTACCGACAGAGGACGGAAGGTGCACGCTTTCGCTGTCTGCGGAAGCACAGCCGCGGCAAAGCGCAACCCCTCCGTTGATATAAAATATAAAATCCGTGTTCGCGAGCTCTTCTCCGCATTCGGCACAGCAATCTGTTTCGGGCAGAAAGCCGCTTTCGGCACACAAACGCAGTTCGAAGCACGCCTTTATAAGCGAACGCTCGGCAATGGAATTTTCAAGCGCGTAAAGCGAATTCAAAAGCAATCTTAAAATTTCGGCGGATTCTTCGCCCGGAACGGCAAACGAGGACGCGGCTTCGCAGAGATAGCAGGCGAGCGAATAGTTTTTAATATCCTCGCGCAGTGTATAAAAATCCGCGATAAGTGCCGCTTCCGTAAGCGTGAAAAATCCGTTTTTTTCGTATAAAAGCATATCCGAAAATGCAAACTGCTGCGAGCATTTCAGATACGGCGACGAAAGCTTGCGAACGCCCTTTGCGTTGACCGTAATTACCCCGAGGCTCGAGGTAAGCACGGTGAGCAGCTTACTCGTTTCGCCCTTCGGGGCTTCACGCAGGACGATCCCTTTTATTTTGTGGCGCATTATTCAAGCTCGTCCTTAAAGCCGAAGTCCGAAAGGAAGGAGGGACGATCGCGCCAATTTTCCTTTACCTTAACCCAAAGGTCGAGAAATACCTTTGTTTCGAAGATTGCTTCGGCATCCTCACGGGCGTACGAGCCGATCTTTTTGAGCATCGAGCCGTTTTTGCCGATAATTATGCGCTTGTGCGATTCGCGTTCGCAATAGATTTCGGCGCGCACGGAAAGAAGCCCCTTCTTTTCCTTGAATTCTTCGACCGAAACCGCAACGCCGTGAGGGATTTCGTCATCGAGAAGGCGGAGAACCTTTTCGCGTATGATTTCGGCAAAAATCTTTCTTTCGGGCTGATCGGTAATATAGTCTTCGGGGAAGAAATGCACGCTTTCGGTAAGTAAGGGATCAAGCTCTTCGAGAATATATTCAACACCTTCGCCGTTGAGCGCGGAAACGGGAACGACTGCGTGGAATTTATAGCGGTTCGAAAGCTCCATTATCTGTTCCGCAAGCTTAACCTTGTTTGCGCGGTCGGTCTTGTTGATAACGAGAATAACGTCCATACCTGATGCGTTATATTTATCGAGCGCGGAAATTTCGTTGGGGTTGAGTTCGGTGCAGGCTTCTACAACGAAAAGCACGATATCCGATGAATCGGCAACGTTGCCGACCGATTTCATCATATATTCACCCAAAAGCGTTTTCGGCTTATGAAGACCGGGGGTATCGGTGAAAACGTATTGGTTTTCGCCCTTTGTAAGTACACCTGTAATACGGTTACGGGTTGTTTGCGGCTTGCGCGAAACGATTGCAACCTTTTCGCCGAGAAGTGTGTTCAAAAGCGTGCTTTTGCCGACGTTGGGCTTGCCCGCTATCATAATAAATGCTGTTTTTGTCATAATTTACCTCTTTATTCCGAGTTCATCAAGTATTTCGCGTTGCTTGGCTTCCATTTCTTCTCTTTCTTCTTCGGTTTCGTGATCGTATCCGAGAAGATGAAGTGCGGAATGTGCGGCAAGGAAGCAGAATTCACGCTTGGGCGAATGTCCGTATTCCTCTGCCTGCCTATAAGCCGTATCGCGCGAGATTATTATATCGCCGAGAAGGGTGAGCGTTTCGGGCGAATCAAAATCGAGAAAAGGAAACGAAAGAACGTCGGTGGGTTTATCGATGCCGCGGTGTTCTTTGTTTATTTCTTTGATCGTTTCGTCATCACATACCGTAACGTTTACTTCAAAGCGGTGTTCGGGGTAATGCTCGGTAACGGCTTTGCGTATTACCCTTTTCATCAAGGTTTCATAGAGCTTTGGAATAGGCTCCGTGATTATATCGAAATATATTTTTATCATTCCTTCGGTCTCCTTCTGAACGATTCGCGTCGGCGGGGATTTTCTTTATCGCTTCCCTGCTCGCGATTGCGCTTTTCGTATGCAAGTATTATCTTCTGAACAAGCGGATGTCTTACAACGTCCTTATGCGTAAACTTGAAAATACATATACCCTTTATATCGTCAAGAATTTCGAGCGCATCAACAAGCCCGCTTTTGCGAAGATAAGGAAGGTCGATCTGGGTTATATCGCCCGTGATTATCGCTTTGCTGTTGTTGCCCAGACGGGTGAGAAACATTTTCATTTGTTCGGGTGTGGTGTTCTGCGCTTCGTCGAGGATGATAAAAGCATCGTCAAGCGTTCTGCCGCGCATATACGCAAGCGGAACGATTTCGATAATTCCCTTTTCTCCGCAGTTCTTAAAGCTTTCGTTGCCGAGCATTTCGCCCAAAGCATCGTAAAGCGGACGGAGATAGGGGTCTATTTTGCTTTGAAGGTCGCCGGGGAGAAAGCCGAGCTTTTCGCCCGCTTCTACCGCGGGGCGAGTAAGCACGATTTTCGAAACCTGCTTTTTCTTTAAGGCGTTAACCGCCATCGCAACCGCAAGAAAGGTTTTACCCGTACCCGCAGGGCCGACACCGAAAACCACGGTATTGCCGTTAATTGCATCTACGTATTTTTGCTGACCGACGGTTTTTGCTTTGATCGGCTTGCCCTTATTGGTGAGGCAGATGCAATCGTTATATATCGCGCCGAGCTCGCTTTCCTTTTCCTCGCGCACCATTGTGATTACGTAGTTTATCGTATTTTCGTCGATACTTTCGGAATTGCGGCTTACGCGTTCAAGCTGTTCAATGCAGGAGGACGCAAGATTTACGTCGTTTGCATTTTCGCCCGTAATCTTTATCACGCCTTCACGCGCGACAATAGAAACCGAAAAAGCGTTTTCGATATTTTCGATATTGCCGTCGAGAGTACCGAAAAGCTTTAGAACAAAATCTATTGAAAGGTCTTGAATTGATTTTTCAAACATCTGATATACGCTCCGACAATTTTATTCATAGTAATTATATCACAGTATTTCCCGCTTGTCAAAATATATCACAAAAAATTCTTGACGAAGCCGAAATTTTTTGCTATAATGTAGAGGAATAAAATGGGACAAAGTTAATGTCCTGCAGATTACGGAGGAACTTTATGAAAAAAGCAACACGCATCATAGCCCTGCTCGTTATGCTTTGCCTTACCGTTATGGTCGTTTCCGCCTGCAACAACACAGAAGAAAACGAAAGCAATGCAAATTCCGAAGTATCGGCTAAAAAAGAACTCTTCTCCACTCTCCCCGATAAAGATTACGGCGGAGATTCCGTTACTATTTTGGTTGAAGGCGATTGGCGCGGCGACTATCAGTCGATAGAAATTACCGACCACGAAACCTCCCCCGAAATACTTAACGACAAAGTCAAGCAGCGTAACGAAATGGTTGAAAACAGGTTCAACGTTCTTATCGAAGAGGTTACAACCACCAGCGATCAGACAATGGTCACCCTTGTCAGAAACGCCGTTATGTCCAACTCCGAGGATTACGACATCGTAATGCCTTACATCACCGATGCTGCAACCCTTTCGCTCGAAGATGCATTTTATCTTTTGAACGATATGCAGTATATCGACCTCGAAAATCCCTGCTGGGACAACAACGCAACCGAAAGTCTTTCCATTAACAACAAAAACTATTTCATCACCGGCGACATAAGCCTTCTCACCCTCGCTTGCACCCACGCAATCGTTTTCAACAAGAGACTTATCGAAAAGAATAATCTCGAAAACCCCTATGAGCTTGTTAACAACGGCAAATGGACTATCGACAAGCTTCAGGAAATGGCAAGAAAGGTTACCGCCGATATCGACGGCACCACCGGTATGTCTCACAAGGACAGCTACGGCTTCCTTATCAACAGCAACTTCGTAACCTCGATGTACGTAGGCTCCGGTCACTCGCTTACCGGTAAGGACGCTAACGACGTTCCCTACATATCTATCGCACAGGAATCCGATACCGCATTCCCCATTTTCAACAAAATCTTCGAGCTCGTTAACGATACTACCGCTACCGGTCAGATCGACAACACCACAGGCTCCTACTACACCAACGCAGTAGCAGACGGTTCGAGCGTTTGGGATGCGGCAACCGAATCTGTTGCAAACGACCTCGCTCTCTTCCGTGCAATGGCTATCATCGATATTATCGACCTCGGTGAATACGATTGCGACTTCGGTATTCTTCCCGTACCCAAGTACAACGAACAGCAGGAAAACCACCACTCTCTCGTTTCGACTATTTATGCTTCCTCTGTTGCTATCCCCGCTTCTGCTCCCGATGCAGAAATGTCCTCGATAGTTGCTCAGGCACTTTGCGAAGCTTCTACCGATACCACCAAGGATGCATACGTTGAAGTTATTCTCAAGCTCCGTAAGATCAGAGATGACGAAAGCGAAGCTATGCTTGATAAGATCTTTGCAGAACGCGTTTACGACCTCGGTATTATTTATAACTGGGGCAGCACCGCAGCAGATGCAAACTCGATCGGCGGCTTTATGAACAGCATCGCGTTCGGCGGCACCCAGACCTTTGCTTCGACTCTCGAAAGCATTCAGTCTGTTGTTGAAAGCGATCTCCAGAAAACGCTCGAGACCTTCCAATAAGATATAGTTAATATGCCAAAAAAGGTCTGCTTTCGGGCAGACCTTTTCTATACGTTTCAAAGCGTTGTTTACAATTTGTTCATACTTTTCTTCTCTATTTATGTTATTCTATTATATATTTATTTATCACGTTTATGAGGTGTGTTATGAAGAACATCGAGTATTTATACAGCGTTGACAGCGAAATCGCTTCCGCTATCGACAGCGAGCTTAAGCGTCAGAAGCGCAATATCGAGCTTATCGCAAGCGAAAATATCGTTAGCGAAGCCGTACTTGCCGCTGCAGGAACCATACTTACCAACAAATATGCAGAAGGCTATCCCGGACGCAGATATTACGGCGGTTGCGAAGAGGTAGACAAGGTCGAAGCTATTGCAATCGAACGCGCGAAAAAGCTTTTCGGCGCAGAACACGCAAACGTTCAGCCCCACTGCGGTGCAAGTGCTAACCTTGCAACCTTCTTTGCGTTCCTTCAGCCCGGCGATACCGTTATGGGCATGAACCTTGCTCACGGCGGTCACCTTTCCCACGGCTCGCCCGTTAATATTTCGGGTAAATATTTCAACGTTGTTCCCTATGGTGTAGATTCCGAAACACACAGAATAGATTACGACAAAATGGAAGCTATTGCAGTTGAATGTCAGCCCAAGCTGATCGTAGTCGGCGCGAGTGCATACCCCAGAGTTATCGATTTCGCACGTTGCCGCGAAATTGCCGATAAGGTCGGTGCTATCCTTATGGTCGATATGGCGCATATCGCAGGTCTTGTTGCCGCAGGTCAGCACCCCAGCCCCGTTCCCTATGCAGACGTTGTAACCACCACCACACATAAAACCCTCCGCGGTCCGAGAGGCGGTCTTATTCTCTGCAAGGAGCAGTATGCTAAGCAGATCGATAAAGCTATCTTCCCCGGCACTCAGGGCGGTCCTCTTGAACATATCATCGCGGCAAAGGCAGTTGCATTCGGCGAAGCACTTACCGATGAATTCAAGGCTTATCAGGCACAGATCGTCAAGAACGCAAAGGCTCTTGAAATCGCACTTAAGGAAGAAGGCTTTGACCTCGTTTCCGGCGGTACCGACAACCACCTGCTTCTTATCGACCTTCGCAGTATGGGCGTTACCGGTAAAGAGCTCGAGCACAATCTTGACGAGGTTCATATCACCGTTAACAAGAACGCTATTCCCGACGATCCTCAGAAGCCCACTATCACAAGCGGTATCCGTGTAGGTACCCCCGCAGTTACCTCGCGTGGCTTCAAGGAAGAGGATATGAAGGTTATCGCTAAGCTTATCAAGCTTACCGCGACCGATCTCGAAAACAGCCGTGAATATATCATTTCCGAAGTAGACAAGCTCTGCGCAAAGTATCCTATCTATGAATGATTTGAAGATCGTTACGTATTCGGTACTCCCGCAGGAAGCTATTGAAATACGAAATGAGGTTTTTGTCGACGAACAGGGCTTCGAAGAAGAGTTCGATGCAGACGACGCAAGATCGATACATCTTGTTGCATTTATCGGCGAAGAAGCCGTTGCCACCTGCAGAATAATCGCTAGGGACAAGCAGAACTATATGTTCGGCAGAATCGCAGTCCGAAAGCCGCACCGCAAAAAAGGCATAGGCTCGGCTATCGTAAGAGCCGCCGAAGAGGTGTTGGCGAAGGAAAAAGCGCATTCCGCTCCCGAAACGCTTATAAGCATCTATATTCATTCACAAATGCAGGCAGTTCCCTTTTATGAAAAGATCGGATATATTTCTACCGGTATAACAGACGTCGAACAGGATTGTCCGCATTTAATGCTAAAAAAAGAAATATAAAAATTAAGCCTCCCTGTTGTTCTGCATTGAGTTGTGCAGATCCTACAAAACGGGAGGCTTCTTTTTTGCTTGACATAAGGTTGTTTTGATTATATAATATTATACACTATATTTTTACATAATGTGAGGTAAGCTCATGCAGATCGCTTTTTCCGGAAAATTAGGCAGTGGAAAATCCACTGTTTGCAAGATACTTAACGAAAAGTACGGATATGAAATATACAGTACCGGAACCATTCAGCGCAAGGTTGCCGAGGATATGGGGATTTCCACGCTCGAATTGAACAAGCGTATGTCGGAAGATCCCTCGCTCGACCATATTATCGACGATGCAGTCGTCAAGCTCTCGCGCGAAAGAGCAGGCGACAAGCTTATATATGACTCCAGAATGGCTTGGCACTTCGCAGAAAACACTTTTAAGGTTTATATGTACGTTGACCCTACCGTTGCCGCAAAACGCGTTATAGCGGCAGACAGAGGCAACGTAGAAAAGTACAGCAGTGTTGAAGAAGCGCGCGAAATGCTTATCGCACGCAGTATCGAAGAAAACAAGCGCTTTAAGGATATTTACGGCGTCGATAATTTCGATTACCGCAATTATGATCTGATTATCGATTCTACCTCTGCAACACCCGAGCAGATTGCAGAGGCTATCGTTGAAGAAGCCCAAAAATATGAAAACGAAGTCTTTTCCGAAACTCAAATGCTTCTTTCTCCCTACGTTCTCTTCCCCACCAAGCCTTTCGGAACCGACGACGGAGAAGAAATCAAAATCTGCTTAAGGAGCGGCTTACATTACGTAATAGACGGCCATTCGGTTTTATCTGCAATGCAATGCGGCAAGGCAAGTCTTGTTTCGGCAAAGCTTATTGACAGCGATTTTAACGTAGACGCAACTCTTCTCGACGAATACGAAAAAAACGGAGAGTTTGAATATCAAACCAGACCTTGATTTTAAAAAGGATGTTTAAAATGAAAAAATTAATTTCTGTTCTAATATTGTTATCTCTTATTATTTCTCTTGCCTCGTGCAATAATGCAACCGAGGAATCGAACAACAGCTCTGACGTCGAAAGCACTACGAGCGAAACCGAGTTCAAATGGAACCAAAACGTTGAAAAAATCAATCAATATCTCTCCGGCGACGTCGACCGCACACTTCTCGCGAAAAACGTATTCCGCGGTATGTCTTACGACTTCAGTCGTATAACCAACGACACCTACGTTGATACAGACGCCAAAAAGCTCACAGACGGTCATACGGTTGACGTATTCGATGCCCACTCCTTCGTGGGTTGGGACGGCGGCAGAAGCGTATCTGTTGATTTTGATATTTCGGATGCGAATCACGAAATCGGAGAAATCGAGATCGGCTGTCTGCGTGTTGTCGAATACGGCATTGGTTTGCCCAAATACGTTGCGGTATTGGCATCGAACGACGGTGAAGAATTTACCGAGATATCCAGACTCAACACCCCCTCGGACATCCCCGATTCCGCAAAGCAGACTTACAACTTCTCCTTCCCCAAGGCGTTAAAGGCAAAATACATACGAATTCTCTTTTCCAATCAGGACAAATCTTTCCTTTTCGTCGATGAAATCGCTGCATACCAATTCTGTGCAGAAGGTACGATAAACACCTCCGTTTCGGTTGATGACGATCAATATTATACCATCAACGATTTTTACAATTACAATCTAAACAAGGGCGAATCGAACGTAAAGGTCAGCGAAAGCGACGCCGATTATAACGACGTCCAGAATCTTGCCAAGCTGTCGGGCGTGGATTTCCAGATCGAGCATTTCGATCCGTTCAACGAAAGCCACAGCAACTCTCCCAAGGAAAAAATCGGACTTCTCACTGACGGTACGCTTCACGGTGCGCACGACTCCGCTTATTTTATATTTTATCGCGGCGGCGGCAGACACGTTGTGGCCGACCTCGGACACGTTATGTCGGTATCCAAATCCACCGTTACGTTCTTCGATAGATATACCTGGGGTGTAACCACTCCCGCAGTATTTTATATAAGCCTTAGCGAAGACGGCGATAATTGGACTACCGTATACAGCGAATACTACGAAAAGTACGGCAGTTTCGAAAGCGTGAACGATACTATAAACATCGATTTCGGGACAGAATACCGTGCAAGGTACGTTCGTATGACCTTTCCCACCGTACCTGACAACACGGTTTCCTGTTCGGTATATATGGGTGAATGGGAAATTTACGGCAAAAAGAACCCCGCAAATGCGATTGCGCCTGTCGAGGACGATTCTCCCTACGGCAAGTATCCGAGCACCGATAAACACGGAATCAGCAACATTCTTTTTGCTCCCGTAACAGACGGATACGGCATCCACTGCACCGAAAAGCACGTAATGACCGAGGAATCGGCGTATATTTATCTCGCTTCCTTCGACGAAAACGGCAAGGCAAACGGTATCTTCTTTGATTCTATCGCATTCTCGACGCGCGGCGAGTTGAACAATCATGCAAACCGTACCGAAGGCACACAATTTTTCTTGAGTGAGCTATTCTATGAAGGGCTCAATCTCGATGCGGTAGAAAGCGCAAAAGGAAAGCTCAATGCAGAGCTCGGCACAAACGACAAGGTCAAAATTTGGGTTTCGGTTAACTCTCCCGCAATGGGCGACACCTTCAACGGAAAGACTGTTTCGACGCTCGACGATTTCAATGCTTGTATTCAATGGCAGGTTGACGAAACCGTACGCATGTTCAACGAGCAGAATTATCAGAACCTCGAGCTTGTCGGCATTTATTGGCAGCACGAGCTTATCCGCCCCAATACTCACGACAAGCAAGCGATGATTGCCTTCAACGACTATCTGCACAGCAAAGGCCTTTTGTCGCTCTGGTGCCCCTACTATAACGCTCAGGGTATTTTCCACAACCAATACGTAGGTTTTGATATTTCCTGCTTACAGCCGAACTATATGTTCTACGATACCGAGCCAACAAGACTCAAGACCACCGCGGAACTCGCAAAGCTTTACGGCATGTGCGTTGAAATCGAGATTGAAGGCGGCGTTCAGAGCAAGGAAGGTGTTCAGCTTTACCGCGAATACCTCTCTGCAGGATATATGTACGGCTATATGAACTCGGTTAAGGTATATTATCAGGGCGGACTTCCCGGCGCCTTCATTCAGGGTTATAAAGCCGAAGACGAGCTGACAAAATCCATTTATACCGATACCGTACTTTATGCGAAGGAATTACTTGACAAGCGAATCGATATTAACAGCAACAGCACAATAGACTCGCTGACCGATAAGAGTATAACCGTAAAGAACGGTGAGAACGCAAGTGTAAATCTCGGAAATATCGATGATCTCTTCTATCGATTCTCACTGAGCGCAATATACGGCGACGTGCGTTTGAATCTCGACGGCACACTCACCTATAACGCAATGACAGGCTATAAGGGCGAGGACGTTATTAAGATTGAATTTTACGACGGCGTTTCCAAAATCAAAGAGATCACAATTAACGTAACGGTAACCGAATAGTTCGATAACAAAAAGCACACAAGAC
This sequence comes from Eubacteriales bacterium, assembly GCA_045636285.1. Lineage (GTDB taxonomy): Bacteria > Bacillota > Clostridia > Oscillospirales > CAG-382 > Coliplasma. Next base: position 21,687 of record JAZTXJ010000073.1, on the reverse strand, counting down.
ATTCTGCTTGTGTGCTTTACTTTTATTCATCGTATTTTATAAGTACGTTCGGGTGCATCGTTTCTCTGAACGTTTTTACGACGTAGAAATAATTGCCGTTCAGTATCGTTCTCGTATCGAGATTACGCTTATCAAGATCGCAAAGCATTTCACGGAAGCGATGAGACGGAACACTTACACAGCATTCGTTCGAGAAATCGTGAAGAGCACCCACAAGCATAGTAAGCTGAGTTTCATCGTTTCGCTTGAGGAATTTGATTACATCGTTGTAACCGTTCGTATCGCTTATATCTACCGCGAAATCATATACGTTTCCCTTTGAGGTCATCACGGCGAAAACGAAAAGTGTTTTATCTTCCTTTATTTCAACTGTTTCGCACCGTCTTTTGACAATAGAGTACAGATTTTCGAACGGCTTACGATCGTTATACGGAACAGAGCAGAAGGGATCGACCCAGCCGCGATTTGTTTTAATCAGCTCGATAAGCTCCACTACCTCCGGAAGCTCTTTATGATCCTTAATAATATCGCTTTCAAGCAGAAATTCGATTTCAAAATAATCGTTTGTAAATCGTTCTATACCATATTCAAAGCCGTAATTTTCGAAAAGCTCTGTCGATCCGCAAATTCTTTTTCCGACCAAGCTTCGCGATACCGAAAGAAGAACCTTCATACGCTTTAAGGCTTCGACGAATTTATCTATCTGTCCGCCATAGAGATAGTTTGCGGCAAGACGGGTTTCGGCGTTTATGCGTATGGATATAAATATATCATCGTCGCGGTCGGAAAAAATATCGATTATTCGTTTTACCGTCAGGCAGGTTTCGACCGTATCGCTTTTGCGATGAAGCATATCGCGCGATGAAGGTGAGCCCTTCTGATTCATCAAATAGAGCACTTTCGAAATATCCTGAAAGAGCACCTCGGAGCGTTGCAGGCTCCATTCGGGCTCTTTGCCGTTTACGAAGTAGCGGAAGAGAATCAGATCGTGCCAGCAGGCAAAATTATTATCGTCGGTGATGAATTCCTTCCATACCGAAAGCCGTTCCTCGCTTTCGTTGATAACTATATTTGTGAGTATTCTGTTTCTGTGCGGAAGAGGAATTTCGGGAAGGCGCGACTTAACCTTTGTGAATATTTCTATAAAATGATACTCGGGGATAATGCTCTCCTCACGAAGTCTTCTTGCAGCGTTTAAAAGCTCGGTAATAAAAAGGTTGTGTTTTATTTCAAAGCATTTTTCTAACAGAGAGAGATATTCAAGCTTTTCCTGCGGGGTACCAGACCGCGCCTTATCGCGTGCCGTTCTAAGCTTGATAGTAAGCCCGTGAGTTGTAGAGGGCGCGACACCGAGAAGTTGATCTACGCTTACGTTAAATATTGCCGAAAGCTGAGGAAGCTTTTCTATATCGGGGTACGCAAGCCCCTTTTCCCAACGCGAAACCGCTTGCGGTGTTACAAACAAGGCTTCGGCAAGCTCGGTTTGTGTCATACCCAGCTCCTCACGCAAGGCTTTGATATTCTCGTTAAGCTTCATACTGTGCACCCCTTTTCTTATTAATTCGATTATACTATACGAGCGGAATAAAGTCAATCAAGCGTTGGTTTATGGAATTAAATTTAAAAGTGAAAAAAATTCGCCGATAAAATCGGCGAATTTTTATATAGCATTTAATTTATCTCTTGTTGAGCATGCTGAGGATATCATCGATATCCGAGTTGGAATCCTTGGGTGCTTCTTCGGGAGCAGCAGCCTTCTGTGCAGCTTCTGCAGCAGCCATCTGACGACGAACGTCTGCGTTCTTCTTGTCTGCATCGAAGCCGGTAGCGATAAGGGTGATGCGCATTTCGTCTTCGAGAGTGGGATCAAGAGCCGCACCGAAGATGATAGTAGCATCGGGCTGTGCTTCGGTAGTGATCATAGCAACAGCAGAATCGATTTCGTCGAGTCCGATATCGGGAGAGCCGATGATCTGTACTACGATACCCTTTGCGCCGCTGATATTGGTTTCGAGAAGCGGGCTGGACATAGCCATCTTTGCTGCCTGTTCTGCTTTATCCTTGCCCTTAGCGGAGCCAACACCCATGTGTGCGAGGCCAGCGTTGGACATAACGGCAGAAACGTCTGCAAAGTCGAGGTTTATGATACCTTCAACGGTGATAAGATCGCAGATAGACTGAACGCCCTTGCGGAGAACGTCGTCTGCTTCCTGGAACGCGTTGAGGAAGGTGATCTTCTTATCGGTAAGAAGCTTAAGTCTTTCGTTGGGGATAACGATAAGCGAGTCAACGGTTTCAGCAAGCTTTTCGATACCTGCTTCTGCCTGCATCATACGCTTTTTGCCTTCGAAAAGGAAGGGCTTGGTAACTACTGCAACGGTAAGAATATCGAGAGATTTTGCAATCTTTGCGATAACGGGAGCCGCACCTGTACCGGTACCGCCGCCCATACCTGCGGTAATAAATACCATATCGGCACCCTTGATTGCTTCGGTGATTTCTTCAACAGATTCATCTGCTGCCTTTTCGCCGAGTTCGGGGTTAGCACCGGCACCGTGACCCTTGGTGATACGGTCGCCGATAGCGATCTTTGTGGGAGCGCTCGATTTGATAAGGATCTGAGTATCGGTATTAACGTTGATGAATTCAACGTCAGCCGCGTCGATAGAGGAAATCATACGGTTAACTGCGTTACCGCCGCCACCGCCGACGCCGATGACCTTAATAACCACTTTATTGGGATCTTCGATCATATTTTGCATTTTGAACCTCCAAGAACTTATATCTTATTTTCATTCATAATATACTATAATATGTTTTTTGTTGAATTGCAAGAGTTTTTTTCGTTTTTCTTTAAAAATAGCGGCTTTTTTTGAAATTTTTGCTTGTTTTTATTTATTTTTTGGGTTTTAAGAGAGCGCAACCGCCGCTTCGCGGTGATCGGAGATATCAATCTTGCCCTTTGTGCCCTCTTCGAGTTCATCAATTATACCGACAAGAAATCTAATTTTTATATCGATATTATCGGTATCACCGAGATAAACCTGAAAACGATTATCGTAATCGATATAAATATCGAAGCGTGATCTTACGTCAACACCCTTGATTTTGGTGTTTATAAAGTTTTCTTCGAAGCTGTTATAAAGCTCCATAAGTGCATCTGTCGTTCTTTCGTCAACGAACTGCAACGTGTTTCCGACAATACAGTGTCTTACGCTTGTAAGCGAAAGTGTTGCAAGACCTGTGCTTTCCGCGGAAGTATCGGGAAGCTTTTCGAGCACCTTAAGGTCGGCAGACATCAAATAGGTATCTCCTGCGAGCTCTGCGGCGTAATAGGGCTTCTTTTCGGTTATATTTATAACAACCGTGGTCGGCAGGTCGCGTTTGATTTCGACTTCCCCGATATATGGGAGAGCCTGCATTATATTTTCTTCGATTTTATCGGAATCAAACGAATAGATATTATCGCCGATTTCGATAGGAACGTATTCGATGATCTGTTCATAGGTATAGCGTTCGATGCCGTTTACAGAAACGGTTTCGACGTTCAAAAAGACCGCCACGCATACCGCAAGGAACACAAGCGATACGGCAAGAAAGAGAAATACATAGAATACCGTTCGGCGCACGCGTTTTTTCTCTTGACGGCGTTGTGCATCGAACATTGTGGTATTTTTGCGCACAAAGCGTTGCTGTTCCATATATTTCACTTCCCTTCTTGATTGTTTTTTATTTTACAAGCGCGAGAGCTTCGTTAACGATACGTTCAAGCGAATCGGTCATACCGAAGTTTTTAACGCTTTCTTCCATTCTTTTGCGTTTATTGGGGTTAGAAAGCAGATCAGAAACGGTTTCGGTGAGCAGCTTGGGGCTAATTTCGGATTCACGGAATACAACCGCGGCACCCGCATCGGCTATAAGGCGTGCGTTTTTGTATTGATGGTCTTCGGTAACGTGCGGGCTCGGTATCAATACAGCCGCTCTGCCGCGTATTGCAAGCTCGGAAAGAGTCATTGCGCCTGCGCGGCAAATTATTACGTCTGCCGCCGCCTGATGAACGGGCATATCGTAAATATATTCGTCGATAGAAAGATTTTTGCAATCGAGCAAACCCTTTTCTTTTGCGATTTGGGTGAATTTTTCAAGTCCTACTCTGCCGATTGCGTGTGTATGGCGTATTTTTTGAGGAACCGAAAGCTTTTCCATCAATGCAAATGAAAGCTCGTTTATTTTATCTGCGCCCATACTTCCGCCATACGAAAGAATATAGGGCTCATTTTCCGAAAGACCGAGCTTTGCGCGTGCTTCGGAACGCGACATACCGTCGATTATAACGGGGTTTCCGGTTAAAATCAGCTTATCGCGTACAGACTCATCAAAGAATTTTTCGCTTCCCGCAAAGGAAATACAAACCTTATTTGCGAGCTTGGAAAGCATTTTTGTCGTAACACCGGGAAAAGCGTTTTGTTCGTGAATCAAAGTCGGAATACCGAGCTTAGAAGCCGCTTTTACGGTCGGCCAGGAAACGTATCCGCCGGTTCCGATAACAAGATCGGGCTTGAATTTTTTTATTATCTTTTTCGCTTCGGAAACAGAGGTGAGCGCGTGCCACGCCGCTTTTATATTCTTCAGCGTGAGCTTACGCGAGAAGCCCGATACCTCTACAAAATCGATTTTATAGCCGAATTTCGGAACGAGAGTGCTTTCTATACCGCGCTTCGTGCCGATAAACATAATTTCGGCTTCGGGACATTTATTCTGTATCGTCTTTGCTATATTCAACGCAGGGTTAACGTGGCCGCTCGTGCCGCCCCCGCAAAGTATTACTTTCATTAAGATACACCTTTCAATCAGCCTTGTTCGATAAAGGAATAGCGCGAAACGGAAAGAACTATACCCATTTCGGCAAGAAGAATAATAAGCGAAGTGCCGCCGTAGCTGAAGAACGGCAGACTTATACCTGTACTCGGGAAGGTATTTGTAACAACGGCGAGATTCAAGAGCACCTGAACTATTATCTGCGCCGTTATACCCATAGAAAGAAGCGAGCAAAAACGGTTCGGCGAGTTTTTGGAAACGCAATATCCGCGGTAGGCAAGCACACCAAAAAGTGCAATAACGCAGATTACGCCGAAAAATCCGAGTTCTTCGCTGAGAATTGCGAAAATATAGTCGTTTTGAGGTTCGGGGAGATAGCCGTGCTTTTGATTACTTTGGCCCAAGCCGAGTCCCCAGAATCCGCCCGATGAAATTGCATAGAGCGACTGCGCCGGCTGCCAGCCTGCACCGCCCGTTTCGAAGGACATATATGCAAAGGGGTCTTCCCAAATATCAAGACGGGTTATTGCGTGAGGTACGATTTTAGCAAGGATTCCCCTACCAACCGTGAGGAAGAAGGTACCGACAACCGATACCGCGCCCAAAACCGCACCGAAATAGAAGCCCTTCAATCCCGAAAGCCACATCATTATTACCATAAGCATAAGTATGATTATGGTTGCGGAAAGGTGGCTCTGCATGAGCGTTGCGCCCGCGGCAGGCAGTGTGAGAAGAAGCAGCGGAAGCGCTCCCTTGCGAAGAGTTTTCATTTCGCTTGCGTGGTTGCTTATATAGGTTGCACAGGCAAGAACGAGCGCGAACTTCAAAAGCTCGGACGGCTGAAATTCGACACCGAAAATAACAAACCAGCGTGTAGCACCCTTATTCGTTTTACCGAAAAAGGGAACGAGATAGTTCAGACCGAGCGTTACGGCGTAGATAATATACGAAAAACGCTTCAACACGCGGTAATCGAGAAATCTTGCAACGACAGCCATTATCGACAGACCGATTATTACCCAACGCACCTGCGAACGCGCAAAGTAATAGGAATCGCCGAAGCGGGTATCGGCAACGGCGTAGGATGCCGAGAAAATCATAACCGAACCGATACACACAAGTGCGATTATCACGATGAGCATCGGACGGTCGACCTCACCGATCAAGCGGTATATTCGGTTTGGGTTCACCTGAACGTTGCGCTTTTTCTTTTTTTCGGGCGCAGACGCTACCGTTTGTTCGTTTTGGTTAGAGGTCATAACAACATTCCTTTTTTATTTATATGTATAAAAGCAAATAGTAAGAAAGAGCAGAAAATGCGACGGTTACAAGCGAGAATGCGAAAACGATCTTCACTTCGCTCCAACCGCATTTTTCGAAATGGTGGTGTATCGGGCTCATTTTGAATATACGCTTGCCGAACACCTTAAATGAAAATACCTGAAGCACAACAGAAAGACCTTCGATTATCCAGATACAAGAAATGGGTATAAGCACGAATTCATTGTTTGAAAACATAATCGCGCCAACAATAAAGCCGCCGAGGAAGAGCGAGCCCGTATCGCCCATAAATATCTTTGCGGGGTGGAAATTGAACACAAGGAACGCTAGAATCGCACCGAGTAGCGATGCTACGGCTACCGCAAAGTATTCGCCGTATATACTCGAGGTGCTTTTGACAAGATCTATACCGTAGAAGAGAAGCATTACACAAACAATGAAGGCAACGCTTCCCGCAAGTCCGTCGATACCGTCGGTAAGGTTCGCACAGTTAATGATATACACGATCGCGATAAGCATTATCACATAATAGAATATACCGAGCTCAAGATTTCCCCACGGTGTTGTTACAGCCGTGTCGGAACCGAGAAAATAGGTTCTCGAAAAGAGGAACGCGCCCGCGGATGCGAACTGAAGAACAAGCTTTTGTGTTGCACTGAGGCCTTTATTGCGTTTTTTGAAGAGCTTTACGTAATCGTCGACAAAGCCGATAATACCCTGAGAAAGCGCGAACAAAACGAATATAAGTGTTGCAATAAACATCTTATGGTTTGATTCGTTGTCGACCTCAAAAACAAGCTTCAGAATCAAAAGACCGACAACCAATGCAGCCGCCATCGCGAATATGAAGATGACGCCGCCGAGATTGGGTGTGCCTTCCTTGGATTTATGCCATGAGGGGCCTATTTCCAATATTTTCTGACCGAGCTTTACCTTTCTGAGCAGCGGTATAAAAATCTTATAAAGCACCACGCCGATTACAAAGGCGGTTGCCGCACATATTCCTAACAACGTATAAATGCTCATTTCGCACCTCAGTTTATTTAAACTATAAATCTGCCGAGTCGTATACCGTTGCTTGCCTTGTAAAGCACCGTATCACCTTCAACGACAAGCTCCTTTAAAAAGGATAGGAGTGAATCGGATTCATCGAGAGAAAAAGAATAAACCTCGATATTTTTTACCTCGGAGGCAATACATCTTGACATTTCCCCATAGGTAACCAAAACGTCCGCACAGCCGTTGACGTATTCGCCCACCTGTCTGTGCAGGCGTTCGGACTCTTCCCCGAGCTCGAGCATATCGCCGAGCACGGCTATTCTTCTGCCCTTTGCGGTCTTGAGCACCGAAAGAGCCGCTTCCATCGATTCGGGAGAAGCGTTATAGCAATCCGAAATAACGGTATGTCCGTTTGATTGATATATATACTGACGCTTGCCGTCGCTTTCATATTCGGCAAGTGTTTTTGCACAAGCTTCGATATCAAGACCGAGATGATAAGCCGTTGCAAGCGCAAAAAGTGCGTTTATTACAAAATGCTTACCGCGCACGTTCAGGCATACGTTAACCGATACGCCGTATATAACCGCCGTAAATCTTACGCCGAATTCGGTTTCTTTTATATCCTGTGCAAAGCAGTGGCAGGTTTGATCGCTGTAAGAAACAAAGCAGACGCGCTTTTTGCCGTATGAATATTCGCGCAAAAGCGGTTCTTCGCCATTGAGAATAAGCACGCAATCTTCTTTCGAGCAGGATGCTATTTTCAGCTTTTCATCGCGTATAGCTTCACGCGTGCCAAGATTTTCGATATGGGAATAACCGATATTCGTAACGATCGAAATATCGGGGCGTGCAGAACGTGCGATACGTTCCATTTCGCCCTTTTCGGACATACCGAGTTCAACAACGGCACATCCAGAATCACGCGGGGTTGCAAGAACCGTTTGCGGTAATCCTATCTGACTGTTTGCATTACCTGCCGTTTTGTGTACCGAAAGATTCGAGGAAAGCGCAAGCGCAACCATATCCTTTGTGGTGGTTTTTCCGACAGAGCCGGTTATACCAACAACGAAAATATCCGCGATTTCGTTCAAACGGTAATGCTCTGCCAACGCTTGCAACGCAGCACGAACATCGGCAACGTATATAACGTCGCCGCCGCAGAGAAGATTTTCTTCCCTATCGGTCATAACCGCACAGCCCTTTGCAATCAGTTCGGGAACAAAGCTGTTTCCATCGACACGTTCACCGCGCAACGCAAGAAAGAGCTTTGAAGTTTCGGGCGTACGGCTGTCTGTGAAAAAGCCGTTTACAATTCTTTGCGGGTCTGCGGAAGAAGAAAGGCTTCCGCAGATATCCGCGATATATTTAAGCGTAAATTCCATTACTGAATTGCTTCCTCGTATAAGAATTCAAGTTCGATAACCGTACCCGGAAGTACATATTCGCCTGCGGCAACAGACTGTGCAACCACTGTACAGTTGGTATAGTCGCCGTTGAATATACCCTTGACCGAAACGTTGAGATTGCTGTTCACAAGCGCCTTGATCGCCGCTGTGGGAGATTTACCCATTACGTCGGGCACCTTTACGTTCGGGCTGATTTCTGCGCCCTCGGTGTAAATAACAACAACACCGTTATTCGTGATAACAGTACCCTTGGAAGGAAGTTGGTTTACAACAACCTCACCATCGCCGCGTACAACACACTTAATACCCGATGCTTCGAGAAGCTCTTTTACGCTTGCAACGGTTTTGCCTGCATAATCGGGAACGGTAAAGTTTTCATCTTCGGAAATATTGGGAGCAATACCGAGATGAGGAAGAACTTCGGTAAGTATGTTACCAACGATAGGAGCCGCAACCGCGGAACCGAAATACTGACCCGAGGTAGGATCGTCTACAAGAAGAAGAATCGCAATACGGGGATCCTCTGCGGGTGCAAAGGTCACGCAGGAGGAAACGTAGTCGTCGGGTCTTACGGTATCCTGCTTCTGCGAAGTACCGGTCTTCGAAACAACGTTATAGCCCGAAACAGAAGCATTCTTTGTCGAGTTGGTAAGCGATTTTAATATTTTTTCGCAGGTTTCTGTCGAAACAACCTGTCTGTCGGTTTCGTATTCGAAGGTTTTTACGACGTTGCCGTTATCGTCAACGAGTGCCTTTACGGCGTGCGGAACAACGAGTCTTCCGCCGTTTGCGATAGTCGAAACCGCGCGTATGTGCTGTAACGGAGTAACCTTAAAGGTCTGACCGAACGAGTATACCGCAAGCTCGAGGGTTGCGAACTGAGTATTTTCATAGGTGTCGTAATAAATCGATGTGGTTTCACCGACAATATCACTTCCCGTTTTTTGAGTGTAGCCGAATTCTTCGAAATACTTTTTGAAAAGATTCGTTCCTATCGTTCCACCTATCTGAATAAACGCAGGGTTGCAGGAATTGACGATAGCTTCGGTAAAGGTTTGGGTATCGTGGCCGCCTATTTTATGGCAGTGTATTTTCGTTCCCGCTACTACCGTTGCACCGTTACAGTTGAAGGTGCTGGTATCGTAATTTATCGTACCCTCTTCAAGCGCGATTGCGCTTGTAATGATTTTAAAGGTAGAACCGGGCTCATAGGTCCAGGAAGCAGTGGAATTGTTCCACATATCGAAAAACAGTTGCGAACGGTATTCGGAGCGTTTTTCTTCGGTGCCTATAAACGCATCGTATTTATTCTGGTAAATGGCGGAAAGATCGTTATAATTATTGGGATCATAGGACGGATATATCGCAGATGCGAGAAGTTCGCCGTTATCTACGTCCATAACGATACAGGTGATCTTTCCGTTGGGGTTATGCTCCAAGTATGCCTGTTCGATATATTTTTCGACAGTATTCTGTATAGTCCAGTCGATCGTGGTAACGACGTTCAATCCGTTTGTAGCGGCGATATAGGTGGAGCCTACGCCGGAATCAAGCTCGTTTCCGTATGCATCCGCAGCCTTTACCGATTTTCCGTCGACACCTGCGAGTTCTTCGTCGTATGCAAGCTCCAAGCCCGAAAGACCCTGGTTATCCGAGCCCGTAAATCCGAGCAGCTGAGCGGCAAACGAACCGTAACGGTAATATCGCTTGGTCGTTTCTTCGAGATGGATTATAGTCTGATAGTTATTTTCGGAAATAAAGGTTCGAATCGCGGTTTCTTCGGTTTCGGTAAGGAATTTTTTGATTACCTGATATTTCGAATTCGTGCGGTTACCCTTGATAACTATATCCGATTTTTCTACCGAAAGTATGCGCGAAAGTCCTTCCGCAACGTTATCGAGAAGCTGTTCGCGTGTGATAGGATCGGAGGTATCCTCGCTATCCTCTGCCTTTTCCTTAATATCGGCAGGAGAGATAAAGCAGTTATACACCGTAGCGCTCACCGCAAGCTCGGTAGTGCCGTCGTTTGCATATATCGAGCCGCGTTTTGCTGGGATTGTAACCGAGCTCGTGTACTGATCGAGTGCGGCTGTGCGGTAATCCTTCGGGTCGATAAGCTGAAGATAAGCAAAACGCACGCAGATAAGGAACATCAGCACGAGTATGACTATAAGCGCAACTCGTCCGCGGACCACTGAAACACGTCCGCTACCCGATGGTGTGAATTTTTTTGTTGCGCCCGACATAGAAAATACTCCTTTTGATATGACAAATGGGTAATGAGAATTTTACCTCGTTACCCTTTTGTATAAATATATTCCGAGATGTAAAATTAATACCAAATCATTATATCACATCGTATTCGGAAAGTATAGTGATTTAATTAAAATTTTCTTTTATCATTTAAGAAAATCGCGTATTACTTCACCCAAGCCTGTAAGCAGGAAGCCGAAACCGCCTTCTTCGCCGTCGTCGTAGCTATACATTTCGGTCTTATCTTCCTGTTCGGTGGTGATTATGTGTATATTGCTTTCGGGAATCGTTTTTGTCATTCCCAATTCTTCGGTTGCGTATTTTTCTATTTCACCAATATCGTATTTATTGCTGAGTGTAACCTCAAGCTCGTCCTGTGTTTTTTCCATAGAAGCGAGCTTATTGTTGAGCTCGGTGATTTCGGAACGGTATTTATCAACCTCGGCGTAGTTCATCATCATAAAGAGGAACATACCCGTAAGAATGATCGACACAACAACGATCGACCAAGGGAACGGAGCCTTATCCTTCTTTTTAACGTTAACGATATGAGGCGCTCTTACCGCATGCAGATTGGAAGCGCGCTTTGCAGAAACCGCTTTGCTTCCGCTTTTTACGACAGCGGTCGATCTTTTTGCTTTTGATACACCGTTATTCTTTATATTTCGCGGATTGTTCGAATTTGTTCTGTGTTCCTGCATTTTGCACCTTTCCTTTTATACCTTTTCGCACACACGAAGCTTTGCGCTGTGTGATCTCGAATTATTTTCTATCTCATCCTCTGACGGAAGGATGGGTTTTTTCGTTATTATTTTTACCGATTGCTTTTTGCCGCATACGCACACCGGAAAATCGCTCGGGCAGGTACACGGACGTTCAAGCCTTTGAAAACCGTTTTTAACAAGTCTGTCTTCCAGCGAATGAAAGCTTATTATCGACATTCTTCCGCCGACGTTAAGCATTTCCGCACCCTCTTCGATCGCTTTGGGAATGCAGTCAAGCTCTCCGTTTACTTCGATCCTTATTGCCTGAAAGCTTCTTTTTGCGGGGTTGCCGCCTTCATAGCGGAACTTTGCGGGTATTGCCGCCGCAACGATTTCGGCAAGCTCAAGCGTTGTTTTGATCGGAGACTCGTTTCTTGCAGAGCATATTCTCGAAGCGATTTTGGGAGCGAAGCGTTCTTCGCCGTAATCGCGGAGTATGCGTACAAGCTCGCGTTCCGAATAGTTATTCACCACGTCATAAGCGGTGAGCGGAGCCGTTTGATCCATTCGCATATCGAGCGGAGCGTCTTTAATATACGAAAAGCCGCGTTCGGCAATATCAAGCTGATGCGAGGAAACGCCGAGGTCCATTAATATTCCGTCTACCTTCGAATATCCTGCGCTGTGCACGGCTTCCTTTATGTTTTCGAAATTATCTTTTACCGTTATAAGACGAGAATCGTTGATTTTTTCTTTCGCGTTGTTAAGTGCATCGTCATCGCGGTCAATTCCTATCACCCTGCCGTTTTCGCCGAGTCTTGAAAGTATGAGCGACGTATGGCCTGCACCGCCAAGCGTGCAATCGACGTATATTCCGTCTTTTTTAACGTTGAGTGAATCGACCGTTTCGTAGAGAAGCACCGATACGTGTGAAAATTCCATTTTAGAACCCCAATTCTATAAGATCCTGAATAACGTCTACGTTTGTAACCTTTTGTTGTTCGTTATCCCATTCTTCCGCATCCCAGATTTCAAGGTGGGTGCAGTTACCGACGATAACGACTTCTTTTTTGAGGTTGGCGAATTCACGGTGAGTTTGTGTAAGAGTAACTCTTCCCTGCGCATCGGGCGAACCCTCGCACGCGCCGGAGAAAAAGTAACGGCGAACGTGGCGTTCTCTCGCAACGGGAAGCTCTTCTATCTTTGCGGTGAAGTTTTTCCATTCATCGAGAGGATAAATGCATACACATTTATCGAGCCCGCGCGAGAAAATGAATTCATCTCCGAGCTTTTCACGAAGCTTAACGGGAAGCATCAAACGTCCCTTGGCATCGATATTATGTCGGTATTCTCCAATGAACATTCGTCCTTCCCCCTTTCGTTGAAAATTCGGTATTTTTGGGATTACGTTCCTCGAACTACCACTTTTAGCCTAAATCTTACACTTATTATACATAATCGGTATACGAAAATCAAGTACGGCAAAAAATGTTCTGCTTTATTATGTTTGTTTTTTCGGGTGTCTTTCGTCATTTTGACAAACGCAAAAACCCTGTGTTTTCAATGCTTTTCGACTTTTTGTGATGTCGAAAAGTGTGTTTGGGTGTGATATTTTCTAACATTATGTCAACGAACGCGTGTTCGGGTGCATATAAAAAGAAAGAAAACGCTGTATTTACAGCGTTTTCGGGCGAGGAAAATCGATATTCAAGGAATACATTTTCGGCGAAACGAAGAAAATCACGAGCATTTTCGCGCGATTGGAAAGAATTCGAATTTTATTCCCTATTTTGAGCCAGTTTTCATTGCTTTACGAATATTGTCTTTTGCTTTTTGAGCAAAAAAACACCCGCTTTTTGCAAAAAGCGGGTGTTTGGGTTATATGATTTTTTAAAACAGTCCGGAAATTACGCCGTTTTCATCAACGTCGATACGTTCTGCCGCGGGAACCTTGGGAAGTCCGGGCATTGTAAGAATATCGCCGGTGAGCACTACTATAAAGCCTGCGCCTGCAGAAACCTTAACGTTTTTAACCGTAACGGTAAATCCTTCGGGAGCGCCGAGCTTTGTTGCATCGTCGGAAAAGCTGTACTGTGTTTTTGCGATACAAACGGGACAGCTGCCAAAGCCAAGCTCTTCGAGCTTTTTAATCTGCTTTTTGGCATTGGGCATAACGTTGATACCCTCGCCGCCGTATACCTTTTTAACAACAGCTTCGATTTTTTCTTCGATAGAAAGGCCGTCTTCATACGAGAAGGTGAAATCGCCCTTTTCTTCTTCGCAGAGTCTTACCACTTCCCTTGCAAGCGCTTCGCCGCCCTTGCCGCCTTCTGCCCATACGGTAGAAAGCACGGTGTTTACGCCGAGCTCGCGGCATTTTGCGATAATGAATTCGATTTCTTTATCGGTATCTGTCGGGAAGCGATTAACGGCAACAACACAAGGAAGCTTATATACGTTTTTGATATTCGAAACGTGGCGAAGAAGGTTGGGAATGCCGCGTTCAAGCGCGCCGAGATCTTCGGTTCCGAGTTCGTTTTTAGCGAGTCCGCCGTGCATTTTAAGCGCACGCACGGTCGCAACGACGACTACCGCATCGGGTACGAGCCCTGCCATACCGCATTTGATATCCAAGAACTTTTCTGCGCCGAGGTCTGCGCCGAAGCCTGCTTCGGTAACTGTATAGTCGCCCATTTTGAGCGCCATTTTGGTTGCCATAACCGAATTACAGCCGTGTGCGATATTCGCAAAGGGACCGCCGTGAACGAACGCAGGAGTGCCTTCAAGCGTTTGAACGAGATTAGGCTTCAAGGCGTCCTTCAAAAGCGCGGTCATAGCGCCGTGTGCATTGAGCTGACCGCAGGTAACGGGTTCATCCTTATAGGTATAGCCGATAATTATGTTCGACAAACGGCGCTTGAGGTCGGTTATCGAATCAGAAAGGCAGAGAACCGCCATGATTTCGGAAGCAACGGTTATATCGAAGCCGTCTTCACGGGGCATACCGTTTGCAGTGCCGCCCAAACCGTTTACGATAAAGCGAAGCTGACGGTCGTTCATATCGACACAGCGCTTCCAGGTAATACGTCTGGGATCGATACCGAGTGCATTGCCCTGCTGAATATGGTTATCGATCATAGCGGCAAGAAGGTTGTTTGCCGCGCCGATAGCGTGGAAGTCACCCGTGAAGTGAAGGTTGATATCCTCCATAGGAACAACCTGCGCGTATCCGCCGCCTGCCGCACCGCCCTTTACGCCGAACACGGGGCCGAGAGAAGGTTCACGCAGTGCGACGGTAACGTCCTTGCCGATGCGCTTTAAGCCGTCGGCAAGTCCGATAGTCGTGGTGGTTTTTCCTTCGCCCGCAGGAGTGGGCGTTATAGCGGTAACAAGTATAAGCTTGCCGTTTTCTTTATTTGTTTCTTTAAGGAGAGAGAGATCGATCTTTGCTTTATATTTGCCGTATTGTTCAATATACTTTTCGTCCACGTGTGCCGCAGAAGCGATTTCCATAATCGGCTTCATTTCACAGCTTTGTGCGATTTCTATATCGGTTTTGTACTGCATTGTAGCAACTCCTTTTTATTTAAAGTATTTAACAGCTGCTTCGAACATTCTTATATCGTAAACACCGGGTACGTTTTTGTAAAGTCCGGCGCCGATACGTTCGCTGTGACCCATTTTACCGAATACGCGTCCGTCGGGCGAGGTGATACCTTCGATTGCACACATAGAGCCGTTCGGGTTGAAGTGAACGTCGCCCGTTGCGTTGCCTTCGAGATCAACGTACTGGGTAGCGATCTGACCGTTCGCGGCAAGCTCTTTTATAAGCTCTTCGCTCGCAAGGAAGCGGCCTTCGCCGTGAGAAATGGGAACATTATAAACGTCGCCAACGTTGGTAAGCGCGAGCCAAGGAGATTTATTGGATGCTACGCGAGTGCGTACGATACGCGACTGGTGGCGCGCAATGGTGTTAAAGGTGAGCGTGGGGCAATTTTCATCGGTATCGATGATCTTGCCGTAAGGAACCAAGCCGAGCTTGATAAGAGCCTGGAAGCCGTTACAGATACCGCACATTAAGCCGTCGCGGTTTTCCAAAAGATCGGTAACGCCATCCTTAACCGCCGCGTTACGGAAGAACGCGGTGATGAATTTCGCACTGCCGTCGGGTTCGTCGCCGCCGGAGAAGCCGCCGGGGATAAATACCATCTGTGCGGTCTTTAATTCGTTTGCGAAGTTTTCGATGCTCTTTGCAATACCCGAAGCGGTACGGTTATTGATAACGATAATTTCGGGTTCTGCACCTGCATCGCGTACTGCCTTTGCGGAATCGTATTCGCAGTTGGTTCCGGGGAACGCGGGAATGAGCACCTTCGGCTTTGCAACCTTAACTGCAGGAGCAACGCGTTCGCTTGCGGTATAGTTATGAGTAATAATTCCGCTGGAATTATCCTTGATATTGCAGGAGAATACGCTTTCGAGCTTATCTTCGTAAATGCCGAGCATTTCGTTCAGGCAGAGCGATTCTTCGCCGCACTTGATAGCACAATTTTCGGTAACGGTACCGATAACCTTGCCGCAATCAACTTCTGCGTTAACTTCGAGCACGAACGAGCCGTAGGAGTAGCCGAAGAGCTCTTCTACCGAAACGTCGCTATTATATTCGAAGCCGAGCATATTACCGAAGCACATTTTCATAACAGCTTCTGCTATGCCGCCGATGCCGGGGGTGTAGCAAGCAACTGCGATGCCCTTACGCATAAGTTCGGTAACCTTATTGAATACAGCGATAAGCGAATCTGCTTTGGGAAGGTTATCTTCGCCGTATTCGGGCGAAAGAACGACAACCTTATTGCCCGCTCTTTTGAATTCGGGCGAAACTACGTCGCTTGTTTTACCTGCGGTTACAGCAAATGAAACAAGTGTAGGAGGAACGTTGATATCTTCGAAGGTACCGCTCATAGAGTCTTTACCGCCGATAGAGCCGATACCCAATTCCATTTGTGCACGGAATGCGCCGAGAAGTGCGCTCATAGGCTTGCCCCAACGCTTCGCATCCTTGCCGAGTCTTTCGAAATATTCCTGGAAGGTAAGATATACGTCCTTGAATTCTGCGCCTGTTGCAATAAGCTTCGCAACAGATTCAACAACCGCAAGATAAGCACCGTGGTAGGGGCTGTTTTCGGTTATGAAGGGGTTATAGCCCCAAGACATAAACGAGCAATTATCAGTATGCTTCTTTTCGACAGAAACCTTCTGTACCATAGCCTGAATGGGAGTGAGCTGATGCTTACCGCCGAAGGGCATAAGAACGGTGCCCGCGCCTATGGTCGAGTCAAAGCGTTCGGAAAGTCCGCGCTTCGAGCAAACGTTAAGATCGGAAGCGAGTGCTTTATAGTTTTCGGTAAAGCCGCCGGAAACCTCTTTGTTTATCTGCTTGCAGGAAGCAGTTTCAACGTTTATATGCTTATCTGCGCCGTTGGAATTAAGGAATTCGCGCGAGATATTAACGATAGTGTTGCCATTCCAGTTCATTACGAGGCGAGGCTCTGCGGTAACGGTAGCAACCTGAACAGCGGAAAGGTTTTCGGTTTCTGCGAGCTCGAGGAAGCGTTCAACGTCCTTCGCTTCAACAACACACGCCATTCTTTCCTGCGATTCGCTTATTGCAAGCTCGGTGCCGTCAAGTCCGTCGTACTTTTTGGGAACTGCATTGAGGTCGATAAGAAGACCGTCTGCAAGCTCGCCGATAGCAACCGAAACACCGCCTGCACCAAAGTCGTTACAGCGCTTGATAAGACGGCTTGCTTCGGGGTTACGGAAGAGGCGCTGAAGCTTACGTTCTTCGGGTGCGTTACCCTTCTGTACTTCTGCACCGCAGGTTTCGAGCGAGGTTGCGGTATGCGATTTCGAAGAGCCTGTTGCACCGCCGCATCCGTCACGTCCGGTAGCACCGCCGAGAAGGATAACAGCGTCGCCCGCTTCGGGACGTTCACGGCGAACGTTTTCTGCGGGAGCAGCCGCAATAACAGCACCGATTTCCATACGCTTTGCCGCATAGCCGGGGTGATAAAGCTCATCTACGATACCGGTAGCAAGACCGATCTGGTTACCGTAAGAGGAATAGCCAGCAGCAGCGGTAGTAACGATCTTACGCTGAGGAAGCTTGCCCTTGATAGTTTCGGAAACGGGCTTTAAGGGATCTGCCGCGCCGGTAACGCGCATTGCGCCGTAAACGTAAGATCTGCCGGAAAGCGGGTCGCGGATCGCGCCGCCGATACAGGTAGCCGCACCGCCGAAGGGTTCGATTTCGGTCGGGTGGTTATGGGTTTCGTTTTTAAAGAGAAGAAGCCAGGGCTCTGTCACGCCGTCAACCTCGATATCGAGCTTAACGGTGCAGGCGTTGATTTCTTCGGATTCATCGAGCTTATCGAGCTTGCCGTTCTTTTTAAGGTATCTTACTGCAAGAGTAGCGATATCCATAAGGCAAACAGGCTTTGTTCTGCCCAATTCCTTGCGTGTTTCGACGTAATCGAGATAGGTTTTTTCGAGAAGCTTATCTTCGAAGGTAACGTTATCGATAACAGTGAGGAAGGTGGTATGACGGCAGTGATCGGACCAATAGGTATCGATCATGCGGATTTCGGTAATTGTAGGATCGCGCTGTTCTTCTTTGAAATAGGATTGGCAGAACACGATATCGTCGATATCCATAGCCAAGCCGTATTCCTTAATGAATTCCGCCAAGCCGTCCTTATCGAGCTTGATAAAGCCTTCGAGTGTGCGAACGGTGGTGGGGATTTCGTAATCGGTTGCGAGAGTTTCGGGCTTTATAAGCTCTGCTTCACGCGATTCCACGGGGTTGATTACGTACTTTTTGATTGCCGCAACGTCGCCTTCGGTAAGTGCGCCGTAAAGCGCGTATACTCTTGCGGTGCGGATAACAGGGCGTTCGCCCTGCGAAATGATCTGAATACACTGTGCGGCGGAGTCTGCGCGCTGATCGAACTGACCGGGGAGATATTCAACAGCGAAAACAACCGCTTCGCCGAGATTATCGGTATTATCGGTCACGATATCGAGCTGAGGCTCGGAAAATACCGTTTTCTTTGCGTATTCAAAAAGCTCTTCGGTTATATTTTCGGCATCGTAGCGGTTTAAAAGTCTTACGTCGGTAAGGCTTTCGATACCGAGAAGTGTGCGTGCATCGGAAAGAAGCGAATTTGCTTCAAATGCAAGCTCCTTTTTCTTTTCGACAAATACTCTGTAAACCATTTATTTTACCTCCCACGCTTTTAAAGCGCGTGCGCCGATGTCACGGCGGAAATAGGAATTTTCGAAAGTGATCTTATCGACAAGCGCATAAGATTCTTTAATTGCTTCGGGAAGGGTTTCTGCGATTGCGGTTGCGCCGAGAACTCTGCCGCCCGAGGTAACGAGCTTGCCGTCTTTAATAGCGCCGCCGGCAACGAAAACCTTTTCACGAATTTCTTCAGGAATATTAATTTCGAATCCCTTTGCGTAGCTTTCGGGATAACCCTTGGAAGCCATAATTACACAGCAAGCGTGCTTGTTGCTGAACTTAACTTCGATTTCGCCGAGTCTTTCTTCGGTAACCGCCTGCATTACGGTAAGCAAATCGGTTTCGAGAAGCGGGAGAACAACCTGCGTTTCGGGATCGCCGAAGCGGCAGTTATATTCGATAACCTTGGGGCCGTCCTTTGTGAGCATAAGACCGAAATAGAGGCAACCCTTGAAGGGTCTTCCCTCCGCGTTCATCGCATTGATCGTAGGAAGGAAGATTCTTTCCATACATTCGTTTGCAATCGCTTCGGTATAATAAGGGTTGGGAGCAACGGTACCCATACCGCCGGTATTAAGACCGGTATCGTTTTCGCCGATACGCTTATGGTCCATAGAAGAGATCATCGGAACGACGGTTTTGCCGTCGGTGAAGGAAAGGACCGAAACCTCGGGACCTTCGAGAAATTCTTCGATAACGATTCTTTCGCCGCTCTTGCCGAACGCTTTATCGCACATCATCGATTTAACCGCATTAACTGCTTCTTCTCTAGTGAAGGCGATAATTACGCCCTTACCGAGCGCAAGACCGTCTGCTTTGATAACGGTGGGAATAGGTGCGGTTTCGATATATGCAAGTGCGGAATCAACGTTATCGAAAACCTCGCAAGCCGCGGTGGGAATACCGTACTTCTTCATCAATTCCTTGGAAAAGACCTTGCTTCCTTCGATAATTGCGGCATTCGCTTTGGGACCGAAGCATTTGATTCCCTTTTCTTCGAGAGCATCAACACAGCCGAGCACGAGAGGATCGTCGGGAGCGACGATCGCATAGTCGATATTGTTTTCGATTGCAAAGGCAACGATTGCTTCGATATCCTTTGCGCCTATATTTACACACTCTGCATCGCGTGCAATACCGCCGTTTCCGGGGAGTGCGTATATTTTTTCAACGTTTTTATTTTGCTTTATTTTGGTGATTATGGCGTGTTCTCTGCCGCCGCCACCTACAACGAGTATATTCATTTATCCTCCGAATTAATGGTGGAAGAGGCGCATACCTGTGAACACCATTGTCATATTATATTTGTTACAGCAATCGATAACAGCGTCATCACGGATGCTTCCGCCCGGCTCTGCTATATACTTAACGCCGCTCTTCTTTGCACGTTCGATATTATCGAAGAACGGGAAGAACGCGTCGCTTCCGAGTGCAACGCCGTCGATAGAATCGAGATATTCGCGCATTTCTGCCGCGGTAAGAGGTTCGGGCTTTTCGGTGAAGTATCTTTCCCAAACACCGTCCGCGCAAACGTCTTCTTCGTTTTTGTTGATATATCCGTCGATAACGTTATCGCGGTCTGCTCTGCCGAGATCGGGGCGGAAAGGAAGGTTAAGGACCTTTTCGTGCTGACGGAGGAACCAGGTGTCTGCCTTTGTGCCTGCAAGTCTGGTGCAGTGAATTCTCGACTGCTGACCTGCGCCGACGCCGATTGCCTGACCGTCAACCGCATAGCAAACCGAGTTGGACTGGGTGTATTTAAGAGTGATAAGAGCAATGATAAGGACGCGCTTTGCGCTGTCGGGAAGCTCTTTGTTTGCGGTTACGGCGTTGCCGAGAAGGTCCGCATCGATTTTGAAGTTATTTCTTCCCTGTTCAAAGGTGATGCCGTATACCTGCTTATGCTCGATTTCAGCAGGAACGTAATTCGGATCGATCTTTACGATATTGTAGCCGCCCTTGCGCTTTGCTTTAAGGATTTCGAGTGCTTCGGGTTCATAGCCGGGGGCGATGATACCATCGGAAACCTCACGCGCGATCATTTTTGCGGTGGTAACGTCGCAAACGTCGGAAAGTGCAACCCAGTCGCCGAAGGAGCACATTCTGTCGGTACCTCTTGCTCTTGCGTAAGCGCAAGCGAGGGGAGATTCGTCAAGACCTTCGATATCGTCTACGAAGCAAGCCTTTTTGAGCTTATCCGAAAGGGGTACGCCAACAGCCGCAGAGGTAGGGCTAACGTGCTTGAAGGAGGTTACTGCGGGAAGTCCGAGTGCTTCCTTTAATTCCTTTACGAGCTGCCAAGAGTTGAATGCATCGAGAAAGTTAATAAAGCCGGGTCTGCCGTTCAATATTTTGATAGGAAGCTCGCTTCCGTCGTGCATAAATATTTTAGCAGGCTTTTGATTGGGGTTACAGCCGTATTTGAGTTCAAATTCTTTCATTATTTTTCTCCTCAAGCGTTTTTGTTTACTATTCTGGTTTCGGTTTCTCCGCTTGCGATATCTATGTATCTTACAAAGAGCGAAACCTTGTTTTCTTCGTTAAGGTTAGTCCAGATAAGGTCGGTAAGAGTATCGATATCGACGTTGGGAAGCTCGAGCGTTTTGGGTTCGCCTTCGAAGGAAGGAAGCGGATCGCCTTCGCTGTTGTAGGTATGGATAAACTTTGCCTTACCTGCGATAGGATTGGAGTATGCGTAGGTAAATCTTTCGCAGGAGCTGTCGTCGCCCTCTGCGCTCTTAAGGATAGACATTGCATAATTCATATCGTTGTTTTCGATGTGAATTATACCCGAAATACGAGGAGTGAAATTAGGCTTATCGTCTTCGAATTCTCTTGTTCTCAATGCCTGTTCGAAGGTCATCTGCTTATCCATAAGATCATAGATCGTATCGGTCTGGTCACCGTTGGTTACGATAGT
>JAZTXJ010000072.1:0-7058 GCA_045636285.1 Eubacteriales bacterium | reverse complement strand
CGGTCCCCCTCCCCTTACACAGGGGAGGCATCAATGAGAACACACCTCAACAAGAACAGGGGAGGCTTTAAAGAGAACGCAACAAACAAGGGGGGAGCCTTCAAGGAGAACGCCTCGCAACAAACAAGGGGGAAGGCTCATTTTATACCGTCGCATCGTTTATAAACCCAATGTTTACATTTAAACAAGAATGACACACTATAATTAAATAGGTACAAGAGTTTTTGGGAGAGAGCACGAGAGAACCTTTTTTGCAAAAAAGGTTCTCTCGTAAACTACAAACTATAAAAAATTCAATAAACCAATTTAAGAGCGTTTTTGAGGACGACGATATTGGCGGTATTGTGTTCGCCGCCGTTTTCGCCATCGAGCGACCAGCCCGATTTCGTGCCGACGGTTATTTCTGCGCGCTTGATTTTACGGCGGATAAAGGTTTCGGTTTCGAGTCGGCTGTAAAGCAGATCGTTGACCATTGCAGAGCCTTCGGCGATAGTGGTGGGGGCTTTCAATAGCGTAAGCTCAAGCTCGCCGTCGTCGAAGAGCACCTCGTTCTTCGGCAGCCAGATAACACCGCCCGCGCGGAGCGTGTTCGAAACCGAGCAGAAGAGAAATTCGCCCTGAATGGTTTCTTCGTCGGTGACGATTTTATAGAAGGTTTTCTTCGTGTCCTTGAGCGAATAAAGCCCTTTTATAAGGTATGCGCTGTGGCCGAGTGCGTTTTTTAACTGCTGTGAGGTCATATAGGAAGCCGCGGCGAACATACCCGTGCAGGCGATATAGGCGAAGTAGCGATCGCCGAAGCGCCCGATGTCGATAAATTTTGGCTCGCGGGTTGCGATACGCTCGCAGGCGGTGGTGATTTCCTTCGGGAGCTTTAACGACGCGGCGTAATCGTTTGTCGAGCCGAGGGGGATATAGCCGAGCGGGACAAGCGATTCGCTCTTCATTATGCCGTTTACAACGGTGTTGAGCGTTCCGTCGCCGCCGATAGCGACGCAGAGCGAATAATCCTTGATTTCGTTAATTATCTTTCGTTCGGTAGCACCGTTCGGCTCTGTCGGAAGTACGGTGACGCGGTAACCGTGCTTCGAGAAAATATCGACAGCCTTAAAAAGCGCGCTCTTGCCGCGCCCCTTGCCTGCAACGGGGTTGATTATAAGAAGCAATCGATTATTTAGCATAAATATTACACCTCGTAATCTATTATAACACCCGAAGTAATTTATTGCAATATGAAAAAAGATGTGTTATAATACAAAAAAATCAGGAGGTATTCAAAAAATGATAAAATATCCCTTTGGACGACCCGTTTCGTCGAAGACACGCATTAACCGCCGTGAAATGAAGTGGCTCCGCCATCTCACACGCAACACCGCTTCCGAGGACGGCTATATTTATATGGATTCCCGCCACAAGCCCTTCGTGCTCGGCGGTATTACCCACCCCGATAACAATTTCGGTGAATATTACAGGCTCGACGCGGGCAAAAAGCCCACCTACTCCCCCGCGAACAAGGGGCTTGCAGAGCATACCGCGGGCGGCTCGATAAGGTTCGTTACCGATGCCGAAACAATGTCGCTCCGTATACATAACCGCTCGTCGAGCACGGGTATGCACCACTTCTGCGACAGAGGCGTTTGGGGTATCGACGCATACGTCGGTACCGGCACGAAGAGGACCTACGTCGGCGCGCAGATGCAGACCTTTGCCGATAACCCCAATTTCAATCAGGGTACGCTTTCGCTCGGTAAGGGCGTTAAAGAGGTGCAGATAAACCTTCCGCTTTACGGCGGTATCGAAAGAATCGAGCTTGGGTTCCCCGTGCTCACAAAGCTCGGCGCGCCCACACCCCGCACGAACGGCGCGATTGCCTTCTACGGCTCGTCGATAACGCAGGGCGGCTGCGTTTCTCGCCCCGCGAACTCCTATGCGAATATAATCTGCCGCGCGCTCGATTCCGATTGCTGTAACTACGGCTTTTCGGGCTCCGCAATGGGCGAGCTCGCCGTTGCCGACCATATCGCAAGCCGCGAGCTTGCCTGCTTCGTAATGGATTACGACTATAATTCTCCCACGGTCGAAAGCTTAAAGGCGACTCACGAACCGTTTTTCAAGCGTATCCGCGAAATTCAGCCCGAGCTGCCTGTTGTTTTCGTTACTCATCCTTATTATTCCGAACCGACCGAAAACGACCTCGCGCGTGTCGCGGTGGTGGGGGAAACCTATGAAAACGCGCTCGCAAACGGCGATAAGAACGTTTATTTCGTCGATTCGGCGTCCTTCTTCACAAAGGAAATGCGCGACCTTTATTCCGTCGATAACCTCCACCCGAACGACCTCGGTCAGTTCTCGATGGCAGAAACCATCTTCCCCGCAGTTAAAAAAGCAATCGAAAATTCAAAGTAATGAAAAAGCTCTCCGTTGCGAGACTTCCTTTTTTGGAAGTCTCGCAGTTTTATTCGCCGTTTTTATGCAAACGGCGAGTTGTATTGCTTTGCAGTTATATTCGGCTAACGCCGAGTGATATTGCCTGCGGCAGTTGAATGCGAATAAAATAACATATTTTTCCTTTGAGTAACGGTAAGAATGTAGGGACCGGCAGGCGACGCACGCGTCGCAATGATATAAATCCCATTCGGGATTTGTGATATACGCCTTGGGCGCACGATATGCCTGCGGGGGTGGGGAGGGGTGGTATGAATGAAGCCTTCCCCCTTGGTTATTGCGTTGCGTTCACAATGAAGCCTTCCCCCTTGGGGGAAGGGGGACCGACGGAGTCGGTGGATGAGGGGTAGCCGTCCGCAGACGGCGTTATCCTCTTGTTGCCTTAACGATATCCGTAACGATGCTAACGCATCTACCCCTCATCAGTCACGGCGGTCGTGCACGCCGCGACAGCTTCCCGTGGGGGTCCCCGAAAACGCTTGCGTTTTTGGGGTGGTTAACCAAGGGGGAAGCCTTCAGTTCGTGGCGTTTCTTCCTTTTTAAGCCAACACTTTAACATTAATGGCTCCCCTTAGTAAGGGGAGCTGGCACCGTAGGTGACTGAGGGGATTGTAGGGGGAGGAGTAATATTATTGTTGCTTTTTTCTGACAGCCCCTCCGTCACGCACGAGGTCGTGCGCGACACCTCCCCTTACACAGGGGAGGCTTCAAAGAGAACGCATCGATTAACCTTAATGGCTCCCCTTAGTAAGGGGAGCTGTCGGCGAGCTTGCGAGCTGACTGAGGGGATTGTATAAGGGTTGCAATTTTGCGTTGCATAATATATAATGTAAATAATGTAATAATTCACATAAAGGAGCTATCTTAATGAAAAGAATTGCGGCACTTTTAACAGCGTTGCTTTTACTTACCGCGGTATTACCGCTGGGAATTGTAAACGCATACGACATTGACGAGTCCCAAAAGCTCGTCTACAAAAACAGCAGCACCACGCTTCCGTACCGTCTTATTCTCCCCGAAAATTACGACGATGACAAGGAATACCCGATGATCGTATTCTTCCACGGTGCAGGCGAGCGCGGCAGCGACAACGAGCTTCAGTTCGTTCACCTTGTTCAGTACATTCACGATAACACCCCCGAACCCTGTATTATCGTTGCGCCCCAATGCCCGACGGGCAACCAATGGGTAGACACCCCTTGGAAGAACGGCGCATATTCGGTCGATCAGATTCCCGAATCGAACGAAATGAAGGCTGTCGTCGAGCTTGTCGGCGAGCTTGAAGGAAAATACACCGTCGATTCCGACCGTATTTACGCGATCGGTCTTTCGATGGGCGGCTTTGCTACTTGGGACGCGCTTATGCGCCACAACGATATTTTCGCCGCAGGTATTCCGATATGCGGCGGCGGTGACGTGAGCAAGGGCGAGCTTTTGAAGTTCACCCCCATTTTCACCTTCCACGCCGTTAACGACCCCGACGTTCCTTACAGCGGCACGCGTGACACGGTTACGGCTATCCGCAACGCAGGCGGCAAGCTGATCGAATACACCGAATACACCTACGGCGGCCACGGTATATGGAACCAAGCGATCCAGACCGAAGGACTGCTCGGCAAGCTCTTTAAGTGCAAGCTTTCCGACCGTTACCCCGAAATCGACGGCAAAAACCAAGCGCCCACCGTTATCCCCGCGATCCGCGAATGGAAGGGCGAAGAGGGAAGCTTCACCCCGAACGCGAGCACCAAGCTCGTTAACCTCAGCAACGTTAAAGCTATCGAAAAGGTAAAGGCGTTCTTCGAAGAAATGGTTTCGCTCGACCTCGCGATCACCTACGAGGAAGAAATAAACAACGAAATCGTCTTCTCGCTCGATAAATCGCTCGAAGCGCAGGTAGGCGACGAGGGCTATGTTCTCGAAGCGACACCCGAAAGAATCGTTATCACCGCACCGACCGAAACGGGTCTGCTTTACGGCGGTATCACCGTTGTTCAGAGCGTTACGGCGGATAAAGCGTTCCCCTGCGGCAAGGCGATCGACTATCCCGAATACGAAATCCGTTCGGGTATGCTCGACGTCGGCAGAGCTTGGATCCCTATGGACTACGTCGAAGAAATCACGCGTTATATGGCGTATTTCAAAATGAACGAAATCCACCTTCACATTAACGACGACGGCTCGAACGGCTATTCGGGCTTCCGTCTTGAAAGCGACGTAAAGGGCTTGTCCTCAAAGGACGGCTACTATACCAAGGACGAATACCGCGCATACCAGAAAAAGATGCTCGAATACGGCGTGACCGTCGTCACCGAAATCGATACACCCTTCCATTCGAGATGCTATAAGAACGCGGAAAATCCCCCTCCTTATCTCCCCGGCAACGATCGCTGCTTGGATATTTCCAAGCCCGAAACGCTTGAATTTGTTAAAAACCTCTATGCAGAATATATGACGGGCGACGACCCCGTTTTCGTCGGCAAGGTTGTTCACATCGGTACCGACGAATACCCCCGCGAATATGCGGAGCTGATGCGTAAATACACCGACGAGCTTATCGATTACGTTAACTCGCTCGGCTATACTCCTCGCTTCTGGGGCGGCTTGGGCGAAGAGGGCTTCCAGGGCGAAACCCCCATTTCCGAAAACGCGCAAATGAACTTCTGGGACGTTGGTATTTCGGGCTTGAAGGAAACGCTTGCTTCGGATTTCGACGTTATCAACACCGTCAACAACATTCTCTATACCGTTCCCACCACGAACTACAATTTCCCCGATTACTATAACCTCGAATACCTCTACAACAAGTGGCAGGTAAATATGTTCAGCCTTTCTGATTCGAGCTGTAAAATGGACCCCGATGACGAAAGACTTCTCGGCGCATCGTTTGCGCTCTGGAACGACCTCCACACCGCTTACAAGGGCGTAACCAAGTACGATATTTTCGACAGACTTCGCGGCATGGTTTGCCTGCTTGCAGAAAAAACCTGGTGCGGCGAAGACACCGCAAGCGGTATGGGCAGTGAATTCGTAAGCCGCTACAATATCCTCTCGCTCCGCGCGGGCGATGCCGACCCCGGCAGACATTCGCTTACCGATACGGGCATAACGCTCGATTTCGAAGGCACTCTTCCGAACGGCGTTACCGCAAACGGCGAAATCAAGAACGGCGAATTCATTCTCGACGGCAATTCCTATATCGCGTTCGACAAGAAGGGACTCGGCTTCCCGAACACGCTCGAATTCGAAATCACGCTCAACGAAGCGACCAAGAACGCAATATTTGCAGGCGACGAATGCGAAATCTATGCAGATGTTGACGGCAAGGGCAATTTCGGCTTCAAGTCTGAATTCTATACCTTCAGCTACGATTATAAGCTCCCGATCGGCGAAAAGACGAAGATCCGCCTTACGAGCGACGGCGTTACCACCTACCTCACGGTTAACGACGGACTTTCCTACAACCCCAAGAATAACCGCAACGCAAGCGGTACCAAGCTTACCACCCTCACCGTTCCGCTTTCCGAAATCGGTAAGGGAATGAAGGGCAGTATCGATAATATCAAGCTTATCCCCGAAGCAGTTGAACCCAAAAAGCTTCTTGCGAACCACAACCTCGCGCTCAACACCAAGCTCACCGTTTCGGGCTTGGAGGTTTACGACGGCAGATTGAACGAAGCAATGGCGGTCGACGGCAACGAAAGCACAAGACTTTCGTTCGCAAGGGATAAGGACGAGCAGTGGCTTATCTGCGACCTTGGCGACGTTTACGACGTTTCGGTTGTCGAAATCGCGTTCTTCGAGCATATCTCGGCATACGAAATCTACGTTTCCGAAGACGGTAAGGATTATAAGAAGGTTTATTCGGTAAGCGGCGGCGCAGAACAGGTCAAGCAGACCGATACGATCAGCTTCGGCAGCAGCTACAAGGCTCGCTATATCAAGTACGTTCAGTTAAAGCGCTGGTTCGCTTCGCAGTGGAATACCTATTACAGCGGCGGTATTTCCGAATTCCGCGTCTATTCCTACGATGCCGATAGGTTCGAAGCGCTTATCACCGAAGCAAAGGCGCACCTCAAAACCCTCAATGCAAGCGGCTCGGCTTATAAGAACCTCAATAAGCTCGTAACCGAGCTCGAAGCGCTTATCAAGCAGTCCGCGATATTCGTTGCGAATACCGAATATTACTATAACGAAATCGTTAAGGCGATGAACGCTACCGACGATTATATGCTCGGCGACGTCAACAACGACGGCGTGATTAACCAGTATGACTATATCCTCGTTAAACGCCACCACTTCGCGACCCGCACCCTCACCGATGAAGAATTCCTCCGCGCAGACGTCAATAAGGACGGAATCGTTAACCAGTACGACTACCTCCTCGTCGCCCGCCATTACTTCGGTACGTACGTGATTCAGTAATTTTTAATTTAATAAATTTGTTACGAGAGAACCCCTTTTGTAAAAGGGGTTCTCTCGCGCTCTCTCCCTAAAACTCTTGTGTAAAATCATTTCTTGTGTGTCATTGGAACATTAATTTTAAAGTTTTGGGTTAATAAATAAAGTATCGTTGCGAATTGTAGGGACCGGCAGGCGACGTGTGATATGCCTGC
>JAZTXJ010000071.1:0-2013 GCA_045636285.1 Eubacteriales bacterium | reverse complement strand
CTTTCCTCTGTGATTGCGGCGCTTATGTACCCCGCGACGATCGAAATCGCTTCGATCACCCGCACGGGACACGGCCCCCAAATATTCGAGCTTTCGTTTGCGCTGTTTGTCGGCTTGCTTGTAATCTATATGCACCGTTCGAACATTTTCCGTATTTTCAATAATCAGGAATCGAAGTTTTCCTTCCGCAAAAAGCCCGAAGCACAAGAGGTGCTCGATATGGAAGACCGCGAAAACGATAACGATAACAGCTATTATCCCCCCGCAACGAATAAGGGGAAGAAGAAAAGAAAGTAAATAACAGATAATAGATAACAGATAATAGATAACAGATAATAGATAATAGATATTTGTTTTGAAGTTTTTTGCGAAAGCAAAAAACAACCGCATCTTTTATCTTTTATCTTTTATCTTTTGGAGGTTCACTCTATGCCGCTTGCAGATAAGGTAAGACCGAAAAGCTTCGATGAAGTGGCAGGGCAAAAGCACCTGCTGTCTGTCGGTGCGCCTTTTCGCAGAATAATCGAAAGCGGACACCTCCCCTCGCTTGTATTTCACGGCCCTCCCGGCACGGGCAAAACCACCGTTGCCGAAATCGTCGCCAAGCTTTCGGGCAGGGAATTCTACCGCATAAACGCAACCGTCGCTTCGCTTTCGGATATAAAGGAAGT
The DNA here is from genome assembly GCA_045636285.1 of Eubacteriales bacterium. Lineage (GTDB taxonomy): Bacteria > Bacillota > Clostridia > Oscillospirales > CAG-382 > Coliplasma. Next base: position 1,342 of record JAZTXJ010000071.1, on the reverse strand, counting down.
GCTCAACCTTTCGCATACTATCACCGCGTACGACGGTATTATTCTCTATATCGATGAAATTCAGTATTTCAATAAAAAGCAACAGCAGTCGCTTCTTGAATACGTAGAGGACGGACGCGTAACGCTCATCTCGTCCACCACCGAAAACCCCTTCTTTTCGCTCTATCCCGCGCTTCTTTCGCGCTCCACCGTTTTCGAATTCAAGCCTGTCGATGCCGAAGATATGCTTCCCGCATTGCGCCGCGCGTTCGAAATCTGTAACGAATCGGAAGGGCTTAATAAGGTATGCTCGGAAAGCGTTCTTCTCGCAATCGCACAAGGCTGCGGCGGCGACGTAAGAAAGGCTATCGGCGCGCTCGAAAACCTTTATTTCGCTTCGGAAAACGAGCTGTCCGTTCAGCTTGCGCGGGAGCTTTCACAGCGTTCGGGCATTCGCTTCGACCGCGACGGTAACGAGCATTACGACCTTCTTTCCGCGTTCCAGAAATCTATCCGCGGGTCCGATCCCGATGCGGCGATCTTCTACCTCGCGCGGATTTTAGAAGGCGGCGATTTAATTTCCGCCTGCAGAAGATTAATGGTTATCGCGTGTGAGGATATTGGGCTTGCCTACCCGATGTGCATTCCGATCGTTAAGGCGTGCGTCGATATTGCAAACTCCGTCGGTCTGCCAGAAGCAAGCCTTCCGCTTGCAGATGCGGTCGTCCTGCTTGCAACCGCGCCCAAATCGAACTCCGCGCACGATGCTTATGCCGCGGCGGTCGGCGCAATAAACAGCGGAAAGGGAAGAGATATACCCTCTTACCTGCGCGATACACACCGCCCCGAAGCCGATAACGGCTATAAATATCCCCACAGCTACCCCAACCACTACGTAGCACAGCGCTATCTCCCGCCCGATATAAAGGAAGGCTCGTTCTATAAATTCGGAGATAATAAAAACGAACGCGCCGCTTATGAATATTATAAATTGATCAGAGGCATCAAGGATAAATGATAGACGAAGAGTTTTCGGAAATCCTTCGGGATATGTATAAAAAATATTGGCCCCACGTGCGCTCCTTTTTCAAAGCAACGATCACGGCTGTCGGCTTTATCTTCCTTGTGATCTGTGTCGAAGCGCTCGTGCTTGCGGTTGTCGTCGATCAGGATACGCAGTTTGTCGGGCTTCCGTGGTATATCGGGATAGTTATCCCGCTTATCTCGCTTGCGCTTTATTTCCCGTATTGCTATACCTGTATGATAGGCGATTATAAAGAAACGCTTGCCTATTTCGAATTCCTCGATAAACGCGAAAGCAAGGACTATTCGCTCAAAGCAGAGCTCAAGCACCTCTTCACCG